>JAFGND010000106.1 GCA_016927185.1 Candidatus Coatesiibacteriota bacterium | reverse complement strand
TTCATCAGAATACAAATACAAACTGTTGATAAAAAGCAATAAAATTGCTTTATTAAAAAACCCTAGAATATTCCCCTCTTTTCCAATTCCTGAATTTTATCAATAATCTTCTACAATACTGCCTCGTGGTAATGAGTTTTCTTCGAGTTTTCCGAATCCTATTTCTAACTTGAATATTCTTTCTCTGTTTAAAGCAGGAGCGACATAAAACTGGGTAAATCCCAAATCAACTGTTGTTCCTATTCCATAACCAAACTTTACATCCTTAGTTATATCGTTTATTTTTGTAGACCAGACTTTCCCAATATCAAAAAAAGGTATTATTGACATCCTTTTCAGTATTTTTTTGTTTTCGATGAAAACATAACCAAGCTCAAATCCTGTTGTCCAGTATTTTGTTCCTCCTTCACCTGTATCATTTACCCAGCCACTCTGATAACCTCTTATAGAATCTAAACCTCCAAGCCAGTATTTTTCGTAAAATGGTGGGCTTCCGAATATCAGACCTATCCTGGGAGATACTCTCGAATACATACTATTAGTGATACTTATTTGCTGGGATACCTTTAATGTATATCTTTGGAATTCATATGAGCTTTTTAATTCCTTTGATGAATTTTCTACTGACAATTCAACATAAGATGGATATCTTGAATGTTTGATACTTGTTGTTAAATATCTTAATCCAATTTTATAAGTTATGAGTTTATCGCTTCCTTGTTCAAACCACAATTCTTCTGAAAGATCCTTATTCATATCAAAAGTTTTTATGTTTTCGAATCTTGGAGATATGAATAAATTCATGGGTTCAAAAGCAGTCTGTATAGATATCGGTACTTTAAATCCATATCTTTGGATCTTGAAACTTCTATCCTGTTCATACGATTTATCAGTATGTTCTTGATTGTTTTTATTATAATTCATCTGCCAAAGCTTTTGATTCAAATAATAAGGCATGACAGCAAGATTAATAGGCATATTAAGGAAATCAGGATCTCTCCAAAAAAGGTTAAACTGATGACCATTTTTTCCATATATTATTCCAAGATTGCCTTCCTGACCTTTACCAAAAAGATTATTATCATTAATATTGGACATCCCAGTAAGGCCAATTTGCTCATTATAACCAATTCCAAGATTTGTTTTCAGAGTACTCTTTTCCTCAACAAGGAAGGTTATTATTATTTTGCTTTTATCATTGTTGGCAAATGAAATAGAGACATTTACATCAAGAAAATATCCAAGATCAATCAGTTTCTCCAGGCTTTCTGCAAGTTTTTTCTCATCGAAGATATCTCCTTCTTTTATTGTAATATGATTATCCAGAACTTTTCTTGAAGTTTTAGTATTACCCTTATATTCGATTTTATAAACAAAACGTTTCAGGTATACAATCTTAGGGTCATTATGAATAACTTGATCGGGCTTCAGCGCAGATGACAAAAAGCATAGCAAGAGCAAAAAAGAAAGTCTAACCATTTAAAGTCACGGTTCATCATATAAGTTTAGAATGTCAAGAATAAAGGACGTGAGGATTTCTAATCCCCACGTTTAAAAAGTAAGGAGGAGAGAGGATAAAGGATCTATATAAAGACCTTCCCGAGAAGGAGAGATCTGCAATTATATCCAGCGTATTGGGGATAGAAGAAAACACATAAACAGGGAAACCGGAAAAAATTGTACAGTATTTCTTAATGAAAAATCTCTTCCAATCCCCAAAACTGCTGGTTTTAAAAATTGAATTCAGCTGCCAGTGTAAAGATTTTTTATTCATTTTTACTAATCCACTTGAATTCTTCCATTTGTCTTTATATAGAAAAAACCATGCCATATGGAGTAGATATTGTAACTTAAAGTAAATCATAATATTATATAGAGATGATTTTGAGACAGCAAGAAAATATGTATCTTATTTAATACAACTGAGCATTAATTTATACAATTCAGATATGAATCAAGGTCATTTGTTTACGAATAATACAAATAAACAACTAATAAGTGAAGAAAAACTTATCTTTAGGTTAAAAATTAGAATTGTAAATGGTTTTTTGAAAAATATGTTGACGAATTAGACAATACAATTAATCTTGCCCTGAAGAAAGGAGATTATTTATGAAATATATAATTATATTCTCACTAATATGTCTTATAGCAAATCTTCATGCTGAAAACAAGTCAAACGAACAATATTCAATGTATTACGAGTCTAGTTATGGTGGTTTTACCGGAAGAGGAACAACAATTTCTGCTGATGTTCTTCCAAATGGAAATTTAATGGTGAATGAAGGTTTCGAATTCTATGTATGGGGAAGAGATCCCGATTTCAATATAATGCGATTCAACACCAATCTCATTTATGGAATGTTCAACTGGATGGAAGTAGATCTTAGTATTCCAATCCTTATAAGAAAAGCTAAGGATCAGGATATTGAATCCCATAAGGGTTTGGGAGATATGCACGGTGGAGCGAAATTCATGATATATCCAGATAGTGAAAATATGATGGGATTATCAGTATTTGGTCAATTAACTCTTCCTACTGGTAATTCAAACAGGGATCTGGGTGGAGAAGTAGCCCTGAGAGGAGGTTGTGCTATCTCAGAAACCTATGATATTTTCAAGGTTGATGCACATTTTGAATATGGCTGGGCAAAGATGACTGATGTAGAGGGACAGAAATTCAAGGGAAGCAGTTTCGAAAATTATTCTATCACTACTACTGTACTCCCGGAAGCTCCCATGTCATTCAGAATAAGTGCTGTTGGTTCATCAAAAAGCAATTATCTGGATTATCCATTGACTGGATTCAGGATTGTTCCTGGTGCGAAAATTATGCTTATGAAAGAAATGTATCTTGATGCCGGTTTTGCCTGGGGTCTCAATCCACCTCCAGAGCTGGGATTTAACATTGGTCTTTCCTATAGATTCAAGAAGTTCCTTAAGTAGTGTACAATAATATTGCTGATACTATTGGAAAAACTCCACTTATCTGCCTCGATGACAAAGCATTAAATGGGCTGCTTTTCGCAAAACTGGAAGGTAGTAATCCGGGTGGCAGTATTAAAGACAGAGTTGCATTATCAATAATAGAAAATGCTGAAGAAGCTGGTCTTTTATCTGAAAAAAGCACAATAATAGAAGCCACAAGTGGCAATACTGGAATTGCTCTTGCAATGATCTCTGCATCAAGAGGTTATAGATGCAAGATTGTGATGCCTGAAAACATGACTGTCGAAAGAAGGAAATTGATAGCTAATTTTGGAGCAGAAATAATTCTTACTCCAGTCAAGCAAGGAGTGAAGGGATCTCTTGAAAAAGCTGTTTCAATGTCCAGAGAAAATCCTGATTTTTTTCTTGCTAATCAATTTGAAAATCCTTCAAATCCTGCAATACATGAGAAAACAACAGCATATGAAATTTTACAGGACTTGGATGAAAGGATTGATTATTTTGTTGCTGGGGTAGGAACTGGAGGGACATTGACTGGTGTCGGAAGAGTCCTGAAAAGAAAATTCTCTAATATCAAAATAATCGCCGTAGAACCCGCTGCTTCTGCCGTTCTTTCTGGCAGTCTTCCATCCTCACATTCAATACAGGGTATAGGTCCTGGTTTTATACCTAAAGTTCTTGACTTATCACTAATAGACAGAATTCTGACTATAGAGGATATAGAAGCAGATCATTATATGAGATATTTGGCTTTGCATTATGGGATTTCAGCTGGAATTTCAAGCGGTGCTGCTTTTGCAGGATGCATGAGAATTTTCAATGAAAACAAAAATGTCAATATTCTTACAGTTTTCGCAGATAAGGTTGATAAATATATTAGTTATCTATAATTACAAGATATTCCTCAAGTCTTTTTTCCATTTCCTGTGATAAATCAATAAATTTTATGCCTATCTGATAAAAATTATTATGCTTGAAACATCTTACAACAATAGCTACAATTGGAAAATCATAATGAGGTAAGTGAATGGTAAGTTCAATATATCTTCCAATTTTAATAGGATTCAAGGTTTCAAATAAAAGACCACTTGCACTTATATTCAAAGTTCTTGCCTTGTCAAAAATCTCATTTCTGGATAATGTTGTTACAAGTTGTCTATAGTCAATATAGATGTTTTTCTCAATCCTGGCAAAAATTCTTTGTTCATCTATATAAAGCCTCTCTATTATGAAGATATCTACAACCTCAGCATCAAAAGCAGTACCTCTTCCTTCAAGCAGTATTGAAATTGCTTCCTGTTGAGAAAAGGCTTTCTTGTAGGGTCTGTCATAAGATGTCAATGCATCATAAACATCAGCTACTGCCAGTATTTTTGCAAGAAGTGAAATACTCTCTCCATCAAGCTGATGAGGATAACCTTTTCCATCAATTCTTTCATGATGACATGATGCAACATGGGGAATACTTCTCAGCTCAGCACTAAAATACATCTGCTCAAGTATGTCTTGAGTTATCAATGCATGGCTCTTTATTATTTCTCTTTCCTTTTCTGTGAAAGGTGATGGCTTGAGAAGAATCTCATCTCTTATACCTATCTTTCCTATGTCATGAAGAGCAGCTGCATAATCAAGTATCTTCAGATCTTCAGAACTAAGATTCATAGCCTTACCTATTCTTCTGGCATAAATTGCCACTCTTTCACTATGTCCTGCTGTAACAGGATCTCTAGCATCTATTACTTTTGCTAAGGTCCTCAAAAAACTGATAAAGGTTTTCTCATTTTCCTGATATAGAAAGGCATTTTCAAATGAGACTGCAGCTTGTGAACAGAAAAGCTGAAGAATATCAATATCATAATTATCAAAACCTTCATCATTATTCTTGTTCAATAGCTGAACAACCCCAATAATATTACCCTTGATTCCTTTTAATGGGGCACATAAAATGCTTTTGGTTGTGAAACCTGTTATTCTGTCTATATCAGGATTGAATCTCGGATCTTTATATGCTTCAACAATATTTACTATTTCTCCTGTTTCTGCAACAAATCCAGAAATTCCCTTTCCTTTAGGTAATCTTATCTCATCTATTTCAGAATCTCTTGCGATATAGCTTCTGAGTTCGTTAGAAATTGAATCTACGATAAATATTGAACCTCTTTCGGCTTGTGTAACTCTTGTTGCAGCAAGAAGTATCAAGTCCAGTAACTTATATATATCCTTTTCAGCAGTCATAGCTTTGGATATGGATAATATATAAGTTAAGTCTTCTATCCTCTTTTGCAGCAAACTGGATTCATCTTTTTTATTTACCATATCAATAGTTTATAGTTGCGTAATAATCCAATTTATAAAATAGCGTCAAGAGAATAATATGAAGATGAGATTTGTGAAATATCTCTCATGGTTTATAGTATTGTCGGTTATTCCTTTTTTCACCGGTCTATATTTTTTCAAGGAAATAGTAATCCCTTATACTAATAAACTGTCACCAAAAGCTGCAATGCCTTCAATTCTGTTTAGTAGCATTGATGATGCAAACAGGAAAGTAAGGGAGCTGGAACTTAATTTGAAAGTTATTGAAAGAAAAAAGCATCCAATCTTCTCCAAAGATATAATATTAGAGCAAAATCCACAACCCAATATGGCTATCAAGAAAGGAAGTGAAGTAAAGATAGTTGTATCGGATGGTTTTAATGATCTTGTAATGCCTGACTTCAAGAACAAAACTCAGGATCAGTTAAAAGAATTCTTGAAAAACAATCAACTCACCTTGATTAGTATCATCTATACCTTTTCTAAAACTACTCCTTCTTTTCAGATTGAAAGCACCTTTCCAAAGGCTGGAGAAAAAATCATACCCGGTCAGGGAATCCTTGCTTTAATTAGCCTTGGTAAATTCCCTGATATAACTGTTCCAGAAGTAATAAGTGATGATTCAAAAAATAAAGCATATCCAAACTATCTGGCAGTACTTAAAAAACTTAAAATGAATCCATTTCCACTTATATTGAAGGCAGAGTTTACTGATAAGAATGAAATAGAACCAGGTTCTGTAATATCACAAAATCCAGCTCCTGGAACGTCATTCTTTTCGCAAACAAATGATGCAATATATCCAACATTGATCCTTACTATAAAAGCTAACGAAGAATACAGAGGTGATGTATTAAAAATGATAGAAAAAAATTCCTATTCCCTGAACAAATCGGTATCAGAAAAAAAAGAAATAAAAGCCAGAAAAACTGTCAAGACTGACAAAAAGAAAACTAGATGATAATTTTATATTCTATAATATTGGACAAAAAAGAATTTTCTTATTACTTTATTGAAAACAGAAAGGTAAAACAATGAGTCTTTTTGAAAATATCCAGATAACTCCATCTATCCTCTCAGCAGATTTTACCTGCTTGAAAAAACAGCTTGATATTTTAAGAAAAGAGAATATTGATATTATTCATCTTGATATAATGGATGGACACTTTGTTCCGAATATCTCTTTCGGGCCTGAGATTTCAGGACAGATTCAAAGAGCTTATCCTGAAATACTTCTCGAGGCTCATTTAATGATTACAGATCCAAATAAATATATCCCTTTTTTCATTAAAGAAGGTATCAGAGCATTTAGTCTACATGCAGAAATAAATCCTGACTTGAAATCCCTCAAAGCTATTTATAAAGATATTCTTTTGGGTATAGCCATTAATCCTGACACGGATTATGAAAAGCTGATGCCTTATGCAGAGATTGCTGACTGGTTTCTGATAATGAGTGTTCAGCCAGGATTTGGAGGACAAAAATTCAATGAAAAAGTCTTAGAAAAAGTAAAAAAATTAAGAAAAAATCCAGTAACCAAGAATAAACCTATTCAGGTAGATGGCGGAATAAATATCGATAATATAAGAGAAGTGAAAGAAGCAGGTGCCAATTTGTTTGTAGTTGGATCAGCTTTGGTAAAAGCTGCTTCTATAGAGAATTATCTTGAGAAATTAAGAAACCATATCAAGTAATGGGCGATACTGGAGTTGAACCAGTGACCCCTTGCATGTCAAGCAAGTACTCTAACCAAACTGAGCTAATCGCCCTTCAAAACTTTGTCAACATATAATTATACTCAATTTTTTAGCAAGCAGTTTTTAGAATGTTTTGGATTTTCTTATATTGAAATGCTTGACATGTTTTGCTTGAAATTAAAGCAGATTAACATGTCTTTTAAATCCTTGAAAAGCTGGTTGAAACCAGTTTCTTTTATTTTAATCATTCTTATCTTACTATATTTAGTTTCCTTTTCTCCTCTCAGGGAAAAGCTTCAGGATCCTGCAAGAATTGTTATTGAAATAGAGAAATATAAGCAGACTATTGGCTTATGGATTTATCCATTATTCATTTTGGTTTTTATTGTAACTGCATGCCTTATGATTCCCGCTAGTTTTATGGTAACACTTGGAAGCATTATTTTTGGTTCTTTTCTTGGAAGCGTCATAAACATTATATCAACAGTTTCAGGAGCCTGTGTCGCTTTCATTATAGGAAGATACTTCCTAGGAGATCTAGCATATAAGTTTAAAAGCCAGAAGCTTGAAAAATGGCAAGGGAAGATAGAAAAAGAGGGATTTAAAATAGTGCTATATCTCAGGCTGATTTTCTTCCCTTACTTCATCTTGAACTTTGGAGCAAGTGCTACCAGAATAAGGTTCTTTGATTTCTTTCTTGGGACATTGCTTGGTCAAATACCAAATATCGTGATAGTCACTTTTTTTATAACAGCAATCAAGGAAATCATTGTAAGCTGGAAAGGTTTTGGCATGCTTCTCAGATTTGATATCATACTACCGATAATTCTTTTTATAAGTGGCTTTTTTGTTCCCAGATTATTGAAAAGGTTTTTTGAAAAAGAAAATACCCCTGTCCAGACAGACAGGGGTTAAATAACACCATTTTATTCGGTTTTTTCAGTATCTTTTATTTCTTCTTCTTTGGATTCCTCAACTGCAGTTTCTTTGACTTCTTCTTTTTCAGCGGTTTTCTTCTTTGGTACTTTTGGCTTTGATTTAGTCGATTTCTTTATCTCGGTTTCCTTTTCTTCTTCTGTTTTTTCCTTTATAGTTGTAAGTTCGAAAAAACATAGAGGAGCGCTATCCCCTGCTCTAATACCCTTTTTCAAAATTCTTGTATAACCACCATTCCTGTCCTTGAAACGTTCTGCAATATCCTCAAAAAGCTTCTTCAGTATGTCCTCTTTTTTTATTATTCTTGCAGCAAGTCTTCTTCTGTGTAAATCGCCTTTCTTAGCATATGTAACAAGTCTTTCTGCAATACTTCTAGCTTCTTTCGCTTTTGCAACAGTGGTTACTATTCGTTCCTGTTCAAATAGTGTTGTTATCATATTGGAGAACATTGCTTCTCTATGTGAAGCAGTTCTATTCAACTTTCTATTCTTCTGCAGGTGCCTCATATTTCATTCTCAACTCCTCAGCGGGAACTCCAAGATCAATCTCAATACCTTCAAGATTCATTCCCAGTTTCAAATCATATTCTGCTAAAACCTTTTTTAATTCTTCCAGACTTTTCCTGCCAAAATTCCTGTATTTGAGCATTTCAGCTTCTGTTCTTCTTACAAGATCTCCCAGAGTTGTTATATGAGCTGCTTGCAAGCAGTTAACGGGTCTTACAGTTAACTCAAGCTCATTTATTGATTTTTTCAAGAGCTCCTGTAAATGCTCTCTCTGGAAATCTCTTCTTTCTTCAGTAGACTCTTCATAAACATATTCTCCCGAAATCCTGTCTACAATTCCATTAAATAGATCCCTGAGAATTACTGCAGCATAAGATAATGATTGACGGGGATTTATGCTTCCGTTAGTCTCTATTTCCACTTCCAGTTTATCATAATCTGTTTTATTATTGATCCTGTAATTTGCAGTCTTGAAACTCACTCTTTTTATTGGAGAAAAATCACAATCTATTACTATAAAGCGTTTTGGTAGATGATTAACTGCAGCATATTCTGAAGCTGGAATATATCCCCTGTTAACATCTATCATAAATTCAATTTCCAGGTGACCATCTTGTGATAATTCTGCTATTTTCAAATCAGGATTTAAAACAAAAATACCTGCAGGACAATTTATGTCTTTTGCAGTGACTATCCCTTTACCTGATTTGTTTAAAGTCAGTCTCAAGTCTGGCTGAAGTTCCTTAGAAAAACTGTCTGCCTTAAGGTCAATCCCTTTTATATTCAAGAGAATCTCGGAAACATCCTGGACTACTCCTGAAATAGTTGAAAACTCATGCATAACATTTTCAATTTTTACTGCTACTATTGCAACTCCTTGTATTGATGACAGAAGAACTCTTCTCAATGCATTACCAAGAGTTACTCCAAAACCATTTTCCAATGGTTTTATCACAAATTTGCCATAAGTAGATGTATGTTTTTCAGGTTCAAGGGCTTCCACTCCCTCAAACTTTACCATCTGTTTCCATTTAATCATGCTTAACCCTTTCGATTATTTGGAATAAAATTCGATGATTAATTGTTCTTTGACAGGTATTACTATTTGATCACGTACCGGCAGTTCAAGTACGGCTCCCTGCAATCTCTCTGCATCAAGTGATAACCATTCAGGAAGAATACTCTGTCTTTCTTCTATGAAATATTTAGCAAGTTTTGCATATTTGCTACCTTCTTTTACATTTATAACATCACTCTTTTTTACAAGATAAGAAGGAATATCAACCTTTTTCCCATTTACCTGGATATGTCCATGGTTTACTACCTGTCTTGCTGCATATATTGAAGGAGCTATACCCAGTTTCAATACTATATTATCCAGTCTTCTTTCAAGCAACTGCAAGAAGTTCTCTCCAGTATTTCCTTTCATCTTTACAGCAAGTTTAAAAAACCTCTTGAATTGCTTCTCCATCATTCCATAAGTTCGACGTAGTTTCTGCTTTTCTCTTAACCGAAGAGCATATTCAGTTAGCTTCCCAAACCTGTTTGATCTGCCTGCTACTCCCGGAGCAAAAGTTCTTCTGTCAAATGAGCATTTATCGCTATAACAGCGGGAACCTTTCAGAAATAATTTCTCTCCTTCTCTTCTGCATAAGCGACAACGAGGACCTGTATATTTTGCCAAACTAACCTCCTTTATTACATTCTACGTCGTTTTTTTGCACGACATCCATTGTGTGGAGTTGGAGTTATATCTCTGACGCCTGATACATTCAATCCAACAGCCTGCGCACTTCTTACTGCTGATTCTTTACCGGGACCCGGTCCTTTTATTGAAGCTTCCACTTTCTTTATGCCCATAGCAAGAGCACGTTTAGCACAATCCTCTGCTGCAACCTGAGCTGCAAAGGCTGTAGATTTTTTTGAACCCTTGAATCCACTGGTTCCTGCACTTGCCCAGCAAATTACATCCCCCTGCTTATCAGTAATTGATATTATTGTGTTATTGAAAGTGGATTGAACATGAAGTATTCCCAATGGATCCACTACTTTCTTAGCTTTCTTTTTTGTTTGCCTTTTAGCCAAGTTCTATTCCTCCTTTACTAGCCTTTTACTTTCTTTTTCTTTGCAATTGGAGCACGTTTCACTCCACGACGAGTTCTTGCATTCTTGTGAGTATTCTGTCCCCTTACAGGAAGATTTCTTCTATGCCTTATACCCCTATAGCACCCTATTTCCATAAGTCTTTTGATATTCAGGCTGATTTCATTTCTTAAAGCACCTTCAACCTTGTAATTATTCTCTATTTCCTTGCGCAAAACATTTATTTGCTCTTCAGTAAGATCTTTAACTCTTATATCCGGGCTAACATGTGTTGCTTTAAGGATTTCCTGGGAGGTTTTCAAACCTATCCCAAAAATATAAGTCAAACCTATTTCTATTCTTTTATTTCTCGGAAGGTCAATTCCTGAAATACGAGCCATTCTTTCCTCCTATCCCTGTCTCTGCTTATGACGTGGGTTTTTGCATATAACTCTTATTATTCCTCTTCTGCGGATAACACGACATTGATCACATCTTTTCTTTACTGAAGCTTTAACTTTCATTTTATCCTCACTTGTATCTATACGTTATCCGACCACGAGTTAAATCGTATTTTGATAATTCAACCAATACTCTGTCGCCAGGCAAGATCTTGATGTAATTCATTCTCATTTTCCCGGAGACATTAGCAAGAATCTGGACTCCGTTCTTGAGTTCCACCTTTACAAGAGAGTTTGGTAGAGTTTCTACTACAACACCTTCAACACGCGGTTCTTGTTTTGACAATCATAACCTTCTTTCTAAAATGCTGATCCCAATCTCTGGCTTCTTTGTTTAAACTCCAGTTCATAATGACGCATTCTTAAATGATTCCTCAATTGCATGACTGTATCCAGGGCAACACCAATCATAATCAATATTGATGTTCCTCCACCAATATTTGTTAGAGTTTTAATACCCAAAGCATCATATATATGATATGGAACAACTGCAACCAAACCCAGGAAGATTGAACCAGGAAGAGTTACCCTATGCAGTATTGTTTCTATCTTCTCTGCAGTATATTTTCCAGGTTTCCATCCAGGTATATAGCCGCCATTCTTCTTTATGTTATTTGCCAGATCTTCAGGATTGAAAACAATAGCTGTATAAAAATATGTGAAAAAGACAATCAAGACAAAATATAATAAATCATTAACTATTGATCCTCTTCCAAAAACGGTATTTATCCATGTCAGTATTTCACTGTCTCCAAGAAACATTCCTATAGTCTGAGGAAATGTAAGTAAACTTGATGCGAAAATAATCGGGATAACACCTGCAATATTTATTGATAAAGGGATATACTGTTCTGTTTTGCTAACCCTGTAACCTCCGCGAGTTCGACCAGGATAAATTACTTTTATCTTCCTTTTCCCTTGCGTAACAAAGACAATTGATGCAATAAGAAGGAAATAGAAAACGAAGAAGATTGCTAGTGAAATTATGTTTATTTCATCTGTCTGGGTTAATCTCAAGGTTTCCAGAAGATCCTGTGGTACTCTTGCAACAATTCCAATGAAGATTAGAAGTGAAATTCCGTTTCCTATACCTCTTTCAGTTATCTGTTCACCTAACCACATTACAAAAATTGTTCCGCAAACCATTGTCAATATTGTCAACAGCTGAAAAGCAATTCCTGGATTAGGAACAATTGGTGTTCCATCAGGTAAATGTAAATTCTGAAGCAATGTCGTTAAACCCATTGACTGGACACCAGCAAATAATAATGTTCCATATCTTGTATATTGATTTATCTTCTTTTGTCCCTCAGCTCCTTCCTTCTTAAGTTTCTCGAAAAACGGAACTATAGAAGTTAATAGCTGTATTATGATTGATGAGCTTATGTAAGGCATTATTCCTAAACTGAATATTGAGGCCTGTGAAAAAGCACCACCAACAAATAAATCAAACATACCAAACAAAGAATCCTTTGATTGCTTAACAAACTGAGATAAAGCTGCACTGTTTACTCCGGGGGTAGGAATAAAATCTCCCAGACGATAAATTGCAATTATTGCAATTGTAAAGAATATTCTCTTTCTTAAATCCTTGATTGAGAATATCTTTGATAATTCATTTATTATAGCACTCATATATTATTCTCTGTTTTCATCAATGTTTTTCTTGTTATTATCATCTGAAGGGATTTCTTTCCCCAGAATAATTACAGATCCACCTTTTGATTCAATACTCTCTTTTGCTCCTTTGGAAATGGCATTAGTTTCAACTGTGTACACACCAGATAATTCAGCTTTATTAAGAAACTTGATTGGTTTCTTCCCTTCAATTATCTTTTTTTCCTTAAGCATGGAGATGCTTATTCTTGTCCCTTCCGGAAATCTGTTAAGTATATTTACATCAACAAGAGTATAAACTTTCTTATACCTGTTTATAAATCCATATTTTCTGATCCTTCTCTGTAAAGGCATCTGACCACCTTCATGCCATTTGTGAGATGTATGTCCGGATCTGCTATTTTGACCTTTATGCCCTCTTCCGGATGTTCCCCCAATACCTGATGCTGTGCCAATTCCTCTTCTTTTTTCCTGTTTTCTTGCTCCATCTGCAAATTTCAGATTATTGAGTTTTATCATCATTAATCTCCTCTATTTTCAGCAAATGATTAACTTTCTTAACCATCCCTAGGATTTGTGGTGATTTATCATGTACAACAGTATTATTCAACCTCTTGAAACCAAGAGCTTTGATTATTCTTTTATGTTTCTCTGGTCTGCCTATTGTACTTTTAATCTGGGTTAGCTTTAACTTGTCCACTTGCTCGTCTCCTTCGATATCTACTTACTCTAACCATAATGTTTATCTTTTTCAAGCCTTCCATTGTTGCTTTTGCAAGATTATGAGGTGTAGTAGTTCCTATAGATTTTGTCAGCACATCTCCTATACCTGCTGCTTCAAGTATCGCACGAACTGTTCCTCCTGCAATAACACCTGTTCCCCTGCCAGCAGGTTTAAGTAAAACCTTACTGGAACCATATTGCCCCATCACTTCAATCGGTATAGTTGTATCTCTTATCTCTATAGTAATCATATTCTTTTTAGCATCTTCTATCGCTTTTCTTATAGCATCCGGAACAGCTCTTGCTTTTCCAAGACCTATTCCAATCCTGCTGTTTTTATCCCCAACAGCCATGAGAACGCTTGCTGAAAGCCGCCTGCCACCTTTAACAACCTTGGCAACACGATTGATTGAAATTATTCTTTTTTCAAGTTCCTGATCTACTTGATGTTCTTCACCAATGTTATGTTCTAATTCTGACATTATTTGACTTTCCCCTTTCTAAAAGTCAAGTCCATTACTGCGTAATTCATCAGCAAATGCTTTAACACGTCCATGATATTTAAAACCGTTTCTATCAAAAACCACACTTTTTATCTCTAGTTTTAAAGCCTTGATTGCAAAAACCTGCCCCAGCTTTGCAGCCAATTTCGTTTTACCAGAAAGATCCTTGAAATCCTGTTCCTTGAAGCTTTTCATGAAAGTCTTGCTATTCGTTGTCATTGATAATATTGTTTTTCCTGTCGAATCATCAATAGCCTGTGCATAAAAATGCTTCAAGGTTCTATTTATAACAACTCTTGGTCTTTCTGAAGTCCCATCAATCTTTTTCCTTATTCTTTCATGGCGCCTCGTTCTGCCAGCCAATCTTGTACTATGTATTCTCTTCTTCATGATCCCTCCTATTTGGCACCACTCTTTCCAGCTTTTCTTATAAGTTTTTCATCAGAATACCTTATACCTTTTCCCTTATAAGGTTCAGGTTTTCTCAATTTTCTTATTTTTGAAACAAAATCACCAAGCAAATGCTTGTCTATTGATTTGACTATAAAATTTGCTCTTGGTATATTCTCCGGATTTTTATCCGATGCATTTACCTCTATCTCTATACCTTCAGGAATGTGGTAAATAATTGGATGTGCATATCCAAGACTGAAAACCGCTGTTTTTCCTTCTACTGAAATTTTATAACCTACTCCTACAATTTCCATTTTTCTTGAAAATCCTTCTGTTACTCCAATTATTGAATTCATGGCAAGAGCTCTTGTAAGTCCATGCAGAGCTTTTATTTGTTTTATATCAGAATCTCTTCCAAATCTGAGAATATTATTCTCACATTTCGCAGTAATTCCCTGAGGTATTGGGCTTTCTAGTTCACCTTTTACCCCTTTGATAATAAGCTTGTCTTTCTCTATAATTGCTTTTACACCAGCAGGAATTTCTATTGGTTTATATCCTATACGTGACACGATTATCCTCCATTACCAGATATGGCACAATACCTCGCCACCTACTCCAAGTTCCTTAGCTTCTTTATCTGTAAGAACTCCCTTGGAAGTTGTAAGAATTGCCATACCATAGCCATTATATACTTTCTTTACTTTCTCCTTTGATATATAAACTCTTCTTCCAGGTCTGCTAATCCTTTTAGAACCGAGAACATAAGGATGACCTTCAGGCGTATATAAAAGAAAAATTCTTAATATACCTTGTGGTTTCTGTTCTATTTTCTTGAAGTTATTGATAAAACCTTCTCTTTTCATTATATTCAAGATCTTCTCCTTCAATCTCGAAGAAGGAATATCAACAACCTGTTTTTTTACTAGACTGGCATTTCTAATACGAGTCAACATATCAGCAATTGGATCTGTAATCATTATCCTAGCCTCCTACCAACTTGCTTTTCTAATACCTGGCAAAAGCCCTTGTAATGCCATTCTTCTGAAACAAATTCTGCATAAACCAAAATCTCTGTAATATCCTCTGGGACGCCCGCATACAATGCATCTGAAATATTTACGAGTCTTGAATTTAACCTTTCTCCTGCTCTTTTCGACCAAAGCTTTTTTTGCCATTCTCAGAATCCCCTTTCTTACTTTCTGAATGGTACTCCAAGTTCCTTTAAAAGGAAGAATGCCTCATCATCTGTTTTTGCTGTTGTTACAATACATATATCCATACCCCTGATTTTAGTAACCTTGTCATAGTCTATTTCAGGGAAAATGATATGTTCCTTTATTCCAAAATTATAATTTCCATAGCTATCAAATCCCTTTGGATTAAGTCCCCTGAAGTCACGTACCCTTGGGATAGCTATATTAACTAGCCTGTCAAAGAATTCCCACATTCTGTTTTTTCTCAGCGTTACTGCAACTCCTACTGGCATTCCTTTTCTCAGTTTGAAGTTAGCAACGCTTAATTTTGCTTTCCTTATAGATGGAGCTTGCCCTGATATCTTTATCAAATCAGCAAGTGCTTCATCAAGAAAAGCTTTGTTTTGAATTGAATCTCCACAACGCATATTAACTATAATCTTTTCAATTTTAGGAACCTGCATAACATTTTTGTAATTGAATTGTTCCATAAGTTTTGGAACTACCTTCTCTTCAAATATCTTTTTTACTCTTGCTTTTTCCATCATCTACTCCCTAGGACTGATCAAGAATTACAGCACCGCATCTTTTACAAACTCTGTAATTTCCACCTTGTTCTGCCTTTTCCATCTTGATTCGAGTTGGTTTTGAGCACTTGCTGCAAACAATCATCACATTTGATATATGTATTGGTTGCTCACGTTCAATTATACCACCCTGCTGATTCTTGGTAGAAGGACGGGTATGCTTTTTTCTCAGATTAACGCCTTGCACTATAACTCTATTCTTGTCTTTTATGACTTTCAGAACCTTTCCCTTTTGCTTGGTATGACTTCCTTTTCCTGCAATTACCATTACACTGTCACCCTTGCGAATTTTCATAAATTCTCCTTTTAAAGCACCTCTGGAGCAAGTGAAACGATCTTCATGTATTCTTTTTCCCTTAATTCCCTTGCAATAGGACCAAAAATACGGCTTGCCTTAGGTTCTTTTAGCTCATTTATTATTACTATTGCATTATCATCAAATCTTATATAACTTCCGTCTTTTCTTTTAACTTCTTTCTTTGTTCTTACAACAACAGCTTTTGCTACATCACCTTTCTTGACTATTCCGCCTGGTATCGCAGATTTTATAGCAACTACTATAATATCCCCCACGCTTGCGTATCTTCTTCTGGTTCCGCCCAAGACTTTTATACATTGAGCCTTTTTCCCTCCAGAATTGTCAGCTATTGTTAACATTGTCCTCATCTGAATCATTATGATTCTCCTTATTTGGCTCTCTCAATTATTTCAGTTACTCGCCAATGTTTTTCCTTGGATATTGGTCTTGTTTCCATAAGTAAAACCCTATCACCAATATGACATTCATTCTTTTCATCATGCGCTTTTATTTTCTTCTTGATCCTGACAACCTTTTTATATAGCGGATGCATAAAATCTCGAGTAACATTAACTACAACAGTTTTATCCATCTTATCACTTACAACCATACCTATTTGTGTTTTTCTGATATGCCTTTGCATAGTAACCTTTTCCTACTTCTTTCCTTTTTTGCGTTCCTGTAATATAGTCAAAATCCTTGCTATGACTTTCCTGTTTTCCCTCAGTTTTAGCGGATTATCAAGAGGAGTAGTTGCTGATTGAAACCTTAAAGTGAATTGATTCTCTATGGTCTCTTTCAATCTTGCTTTTAAGTCATTATCTGATAATTCCCTTAATTCATGCATTTTCATATTCTACCTCATAATCAATCTTCAATACGGTGAACAAATTTGGTTTTAAGAGGAAGTTTGTTTGCAGCAAGTCTCATTGCTTCAGCTGCCACTTCTTCCTGAACACCTTCCACCTCGAAAATTATCCTCCCGGGTTTGATAACTGCTACCCATTTATCTGGAGCACCTTTCCCTTTTCCCATACGCGTATCTGCTGGTTTAATAGTAATAGATTTGTCCGGAAATATTCTTATCCAGACTTTTCCGCCACGTTTCATGTATCTAGTCAAAGCTACACGGGCTGCTTCTATTTGCTTACTGTCAATCCAGCCGTTTTCCATAGCTTGAAGTCCGTATTCACCAAAGGCAACAGTAGAACCTCTATATGCCTTGCCTCTTCTTCTTCCTCTATGGACTTTCCTGAATTTTACCTTTTTGGGCATTAACATAAATTAAACCCTCTCCTTGAAGTCATATATTTCACCATTATAAATCCATACTTTTACACCTATGCATCCAGCATTTGTATGTGCCACAATTGATGCATAGTTTATGTCAGCTCTTATTGTATGCAAAGGAATTCTTCCCTGTTTTTCCTCTTCCCTTCTTCTCATCTCAGCACCATTCAAACGACCTGCAAGTCTTATCTTTATGCCTTTTGCTCCTGCCCTTATAGCATTTGCTATTGATTTCTTCATGGATCTCTTGTAACTCTGTCTTTCTTCAAGTTTTTTTGCTATATCCAGAGCTATCAAGAAAGCATCAAGTTGTTCAAATTTAATCTCATTTATATCAATACTGACTTTCTTGCCAGTCAATTTCTCAAGCTCATATTTAAGATACTCTACATTAGTACCTTTTTTTCCGATTATTATTCCAGGTCTCGCTGTATGGAGTGTTACTTTGATATGCTGTGGTAATCTATGAATCTCTATCTTGCTTAATAGAGCTTCCTTATAGCCAACACCCATGCCTCCTTTTGTAACTTCAGGCTTTCCTCCAGCTCTTGCAGTCAAGTATCTTCTTGCATTAAGATATTTTCTTATCTTGAGATCTTCTTCAAGGAACTCCTTATACTTCTGTGAAGCAAACCAGACTGAAGTCCATTTCTGATTGATTCCTAAACGAAAGCCAATTGGATTTGTTTTTTGTCCCATCTTTCTCCTTATTTATTTATCAGATTTTGATTCCAATTCTTCACCAGTAATATATACACTTATATTACAGCTTGGTCTTCTGCAGAGTGGGGATCTGAATTTCTTCTTCTTGTAGCGAGCTCTTGTCCTTGCCCTGCGCATACTGCGTACAGGTCCCTTATCTACTGTTATTTTTTCTATTAACAGCTTTTCTTCGTCAATTTTCTTGCCTGCAGCTACTTTAACAGTCAGGTTTGCTACAGCTGAGCTTATTATCTTGCTGATATATCTTGCACTTTTATTAGGAAAATGTTCTAGATAACTGATTGCTCTTTCAGCTCCCATACCTCTTACATTATCCACTATAAGTCTTGCTTTCAGTTCAGACACAGGTAATCGTTTGCCAATTGCATGACTTTCTACTTTCATCTTTATAGCTCCTTACTTCTTTCCTTTTTTGGCTGTTTTCTCTTTTTTCCCACCATGACTGCGAAATAGCCTAGTAGGAGCAAATTCTCCAAGTTTATGCCCTACCATATTTTCAGCTACAAAAACTGGAATGAATTTATGTCCATTATGAACATTGAATGTGTGTCCAACAAACTCAGGAAGTATCATTGATCTTCTGCTCCAGGTTTTTATAGGTCTTTTTTCATTCTTTTCATTAAGTTCTTGTATCCTCTTTACAAGTTTTTCAAAGCAAAATGGCCCTTTTTTTAAGGATCGTGGCATTATTCTTCCCCTTTTCTATTTTGCATATCTTCTTCTTACAATAAACTTATCTGATGCCTTCTTTTTTCTTGTCCTCAGTCCTTTTGTAGGTTTACCCCAGGGAGTACATGGGTGTCTTCCACCACTAGATTTACCTTCTCCTCCACCCATTGGATGATCATGCGGATTCATTGCTACTCCACGAACTGAAGGTCTTATACCCATATGCCTGCTTCTTCCAGCTTTCCCTATAACCACATTTTTATGATCCACATTACCGACAGTCCCTATTGTAGCCCTGCAATTCTGAAGGAATAATCTTACTTCACCAGATGGAAGCTTTACATGTGCATAATTTCCTTCCTTTGCCATAATCTGACAATAAGTACCTGCAGCACGTGCTATCTGGGCTCCTTTTTCAGGCTGAAATTCAACAGAATGAATATATGTTCCAAGTGGTATGTTCTTAAGCGGGAGACAATTCCCCGGTTTTATTTCAGCATTGCTAGTGTTATAATAGGTCTCATCAATCTGCAGACCTTTCGTAGCAATTATATATCTCTTCTCACCATCTTTATACAAGCATAAAGCTATATTGGCACTTCTATTCGGGTCATATTCAATGGATTTAATCTTGAATGGAACACCTTCCTTATTTCTCTTGAAATCGATTATCCTGTAGCGTCTTTTATGGCCTCCACCTTTATGTCTTATGGTTATCTGACCAGTATTATTATGTCCACTCTTGCGATTAAGTTTTGTTATCAGGTTTCTTTCTGGAGTGCTTTTGGTAATCTCATCAAAAGCATTCACAGTAATATATCTGCGACTGGGAGTATACGGTTTATATTTCTTTGTACCCATTTTCTCTCCTTATGCTCCTTCAAATACCTTTATGGAATCGCCTTTTTTAAGTGTTACAATGGCTTTTTTCCAGTCAGGTGTTTTCCCATACTTGCGATATCTTATACGTCTGAGTTTTCCTCTTACTGTAGATGTTCTAACATCAATCACCTTTACTGTAAATATATTCTCAATTGCTTTTGCTATTTCAATCTTGTTTGCATTTTTAGCTACCTTGAATGTATATTTATTAAGAGTTTCTCTTATATCAGTTGTTTTCTCGCTTAACAGAGGACGAATCAGGATTTTATATTGTTCCATTTTTTACCTCTTTTGAAAGATTCTGGTGGATCATATTCAATCCATCCTTAGTAATTATTAAAAAATCAGCTTTGATTAAATCCAAAGCTGATACATAATTTGCTGATTTTATACTGAGATTAGATAAATTCTTGCCACTTCTGAATATATTTGCATAATCTTTATACGAACCTGTCAAATAAAGTATATTCCTTGCTTCCTTTGCAAAATTATTTATATGTTCAGATATCTTTTTTGTTTTTGGTTCTTCTAATTTGAGATTCTCTGTGAATTTTATCAAACCTTCCTTGAAACGGTCACTATAGAGAGATCTTATGGCAAGGTTATTGACTTTTTTCATTATCTTCTTCCTGTATGATCTGGGCTGTGGACCGTGAATTACGCTTCCGCCACGCCATATGGGACTCTGATAAGAACCAGCTCTTGCATAACCCCATTTCTTCTGTGGCCATGGTTTTCTCTTGCTTCCTGCTATTGTTGAGCGAATTCTTGTTGAAGCATTTCCTTGTCTCATGTTATCCCTGATACTGCAAACAACCTCGGTTACTACATGAAGGTTTGGTTCTATGCCAAAAACATAGTCACTGATTTCAATATCATCTATTTTTTCCCCGTTATTATTCAATAATTCTGCTTTCATTATTAATTCTCCATCTTTTCTATTCTTAGCAGACCTTTGTTAGCTCCAGGAACAGCACCTTTGATTATCAGCAAATTCTTCTCCAGGTCTATCCCGACAATCTCGAGTTTAAGAACAGAGATCTTCTTGTTTCCAAAATGACCTGGAAGTTTTTTGCCTTTTATTACATGTCCAGGTGTCTGGCATTGACCGATAGAACCTGGGACTCTCTTGGATTTGCAGCCATGAGCTTCATCTCCACCAGAAAACCCATGTCTTTTTACAACTCCCTGAAATCCATGTCCCTTTGATGTTCCTGATATCTTAACTTTTTCACCTATCTTGAAAATATCAACTTTCAATTGCTGTCCTATCTTGTATTCGTTCTTAAAGAGAGGATTCCTTAACCTGAATTCCTTGAGGAATTTCATTGGTTTTAAAGAAACCTTTTCGAACTGCTTTTTCTTTGGAAGATTGATTTTATTCTCTGAAATATTTTCATAACCAACCTTCAAGGCATTATATTTATCTTTATCCAGTGTTTTCATTTGTATAACCGTGCAAGGTCCGGCTTCAATAACGGTAACAGGAATGACAACTCCATCTTTGTTGTAAATCCTTGTCATGCCTATCTTTTTACCTAGTAAACCTAACATGTCAAACCTCTTTATCCTTATTTCATGCTAAAATTTAATTTCAATATCTACTCCTGGGGGAAGCTCCAGACGATTGAATTCTTCTATTGTTCTTTCAGTTGGATTATGGAC
Source organism: Candidatus Coatesiibacteriota bacterium (assembly GCA_016927185.1). Taxonomy (GTDB): domain Bacteria; phylum JAFGND01; class JAFGND01; order JAFGND01; family JAFGND01; genus JAFGND01. Next base: position 43,057 of record JAFGND010000106.1, on the reverse strand, counting down.
ATCAATAAGACGCTTATGAATTCGCATCTCAAACTGCTCTCTGCTCTTCTTGTCAACATGAGGAGAACGAAGTACAGTATAGACTTTTCTTCTGGTTGGCAATGGAATTGGGCCTGCAATTCTGGCATTAGTTCTTCTAACTGTATCTACAATCAATCTGACTGATCTGTCTATCAGGCGATTATCATAAGCTTTTAGCCTTATTCTGATCCTTTCAGCTGCCAAATTTTCCTCCTTGATCAACTATTTGTATTTTCATCTCTCTATTTCCTTTAAATGCAAGGATGTCAGGCTATGAAAACGAGTTTTTTCTTGTCAACACCATTTTTCCTCCAGCTCATTTAATACTTGTTTAGGCACTGGTTTATATGCATGAAACTCCATTGAGAAACTTGCTCTTCCCTTGGACAGGGATCTGACTTGAGTTGCATAACCAAACATTACCCTTAATGGAACAAGAGCTTCAATTATCTGGAATTCCTGTTTCACCAAAGTATTTTCAATAATTGCTCTTTTGGCATTTATATCCTTGATTATCTCGCCAACAAATGCCTCGGGCGTCTGGATAATCACTTTCATTACTGGTTCAAGAAGCACAGGAGAGGCTTTCGAAATTGCGTTCTTCGATGCATAATAAGATGCCATCTTGAATGCCAGATCATCTGATTCTTCGAGATTAACTTCAGCATGAGAAGCTATCACCGAAACTCCAAACATGGGGAATCCAAAAAGCGGTCCTGCTGCCATTGCTTCATCTATTCCTGCAAATATCGCATCTGAATATGCTTCAGATTCATGAGATATATCTTTCTCAATTTTCAATCTTTCCTTGTTTAACAGTGGAGACACCGATACAGTTATCTTTGCCTGATGCCACTTTCCTTGAATATCCTTCCTGAAATGCTCAATTGCTTCACCACAAGACTCAATTGATTCCTTGTAAGCAACTTGTGGAGGACCTACATTTGCAGGAACCTTGAAATCATTAATAAGTCTGTCTGTTATTATCTCCAGATGAAGCTCTCCCATACCTGCTATCAATAACTGACCTGTTTCCTGATTAGTCATTGTCCTGAATGTCGGATCTTCCTCCATTAATACGTTGAGAGTTGCCTTGAGTTGTTCTTCGCTGACCTGTGTTTTAGGTTCAATTGCTCTTGTAACCATGGGTTCAGGAAAAACAGCTGGTTCAAGGATAACCTGAGATTCCTCGGTTGTTATTGTATCACCGGTTGATATCTGCTTGATGCCAGTTACAGCAACTATTTCGCCACTATATCCCTGCATTATCCTGATTCTTTTCTGGGCATGAAGCTGGAATAGATTTCCAATTTTGTAAGTTAGTTTCTGCCTTGGATTTCTGACTTTTTGCCCATTTGACAATGTTCCAGAATAAATCCTGAAAAATGCCAGCTTACCATGCTCATCAATGACTATCTTGAAACAGAAAGCGCATAATGGATCAGTATCTTCAAGATTTCTCTGTACTTCCTTTCCCTCCAAATCTGTACCAGTTATGCTATCTAAATCAGCTGGTGAAGGAAGATAATCAATTACTGCATCCAGCAAAGGTTGTATACCAATATTCTGCAGAGCAGAACCAAGAAATACTGGTTGAGCTTTGTTCTCAATCGTGAGTTTTCTTATCACTTTTTTTGCAGTCTCAACAGTCAAATATCCAGTTGAAGAGTATTCCTCTAGAGAATCTTCATCCTCCTGAGCGATAATTTCAAATAGATGAGCTCTTTCAAGATCCACATTTTCCCTGTTATTTTCAGGAATATCTTTTATTACTACGCTTGCTCCAAGACTCTCCCTCTCGAAATAAATCGCCTTATTCAATAACAAGTCTATTACTCCGGTAAAGTTTTCTCCTTCTCCAATCGGTATCTGACAAATAATAGGATTGCCTTTCAATTTGCTTACAATAGTCTCTACGGATGCCTTGAAATCAGCTCCCATTTTATCCATCTTGTTTATGAAAATCAGCCTGGGAACAGCATATTTCTCTGCTTGATACCATACTGTTTCTGTCTGTGCTTCAACGCCGTTTACTCCGTCAAGTACGGCAATAGCACTATCCAGAACACGCAGGGAACGCTCCACTTCAGCTGTAAAATCTACATGACCAGGAGTATCTATAATATTTATCTGTTTTTCCTGCCAGAAACAAGTTGTAGCTGCACTTGTAATAGTTATTCCCCTCAATCTTTCCTGGTCAAGAAAGTCCATTGTTGCAGTACCATCATGAACTTCTCCCATCCTATGGGTTTTGCCAGTATAATACAATATTCTTTCAGTTACAGTGGTTTTTCCTGCATCAATATGTGCCATTATTCCTATGTTACGAATACTCTCAATTGGGTATTTGCGTTTCATTCTTTTTCCCTGAAGAAATTCCTCTTCAGTTTAAATGTGAGCAAAGCTTATATCAAGTCTGATATTTTCTTTGCCTAAAAAAGTTATTTTATCTTCTTATTTGTTAATAAGAAACCCCTGATGTCAGGGAGGTTATTCATAACCAAATAACTTCATTATTTATAACTGCTGGCAGTAATTTATTCAGTCATATTCCTGTCAAGATTAAAGAATTTTTTATTAGAAAAGCAACAAAACCTGATAGACAATAAGACAAAAATGGAGGTTAAGACTTCTTATATAAGGTATCTTAATTTTTACTTCTATTTATATAAAGTGTTTATTATCTTGAAAAAGTGCAAACCTAAATATAATAATCCAAAAATGAAGATGAGAAGCAAGATTTTTTTCATATTTTTCAATCCTTAACTTTTACAATTCTTTTTGACATTTTATTAGATTTCACCATATAAATTCCCTCTCTCCATTTACTTGTGTCAATAGAATGCTTGCCTTTGGGAAGGTTCATTATCAGTTGACCAGTCAGGGAATAGATTGCTCCTGAAGATGGAAGGGAAATAGAAAGTCTAACAGTAAAAGGATTCGGAGAAATAGAAAACTGCTTGTCGGGAATTTTGGAAGCTGATTTGTTGGTCTTGAAATCATTATATCCATAAGTTTCTAAAGCATAAAGATATCTATCATGACTTCCAATATAAACAACTCCATCTGAGACACAAGGAGAGGAGATTATAGTACTACCTGTTTGATATCTCCATTTAAGAGTTCCATTTGAGCAGTTTATTGCATAAAAATTATAATCAACACTTCCAACAAAAACAACTCCATCCGAGACACAAGGGGAGGAGAGGATATAAGCACCTGTCCTATAACTCCATTTAAGTGTTCCATCTGAACAGTTTATTGCATAAAGATAATAATCTCTGCTTCCGACATAAACAACTCCATTTGAAACACAAGGGGAGGAGAGGATATAAGCACCTGTTTGATATCTCCATAATAAATCGCCTGGTGCTGAAAAAAGCAGGTTTGAAAAGAATATTATAATCAGGATAATTTTCATTTAAAGATCCTTATATTAAATCAGTTAGCAATTTTTAGAAGTATGTTATAAAGTAATCTATTATAAGTCAAGAAAATTATGTAGATGCTATGAAAACACTTCAGCTGAATTTATCATCTCAAAAAGTCTATTTTTATCCTTTCTATTTTTCTTAAAACTCTCTGAAGTAGCTTGACATGCACTCTTGGGAAGATCTCTTCCTTAGGATATTTCAGTCTGTCGCAGGTTCTCTTATAATAATCATAATAAAACGTATTATAATTGCATCCACATGATAATTTGGGACACTTCTTCATGTCAGCAAGAAAATAATCCTGGAAGTTATAAATGTCAATCTTGAGAAAATCTCCGCATTTCTGCTGCCTTCAATCACACCATAAATCATAGAAAAAAGTTCCATCTGGACGAAGAAAAAAGCAGAAGTAACCAAGTGAGCATCTTTTTGAAAGTGATTTCTTGAAACTGTAATCCAGAATTTCTTTGCTGTTCTCTATCTTGCCTTCCTCTGTCCAGGAAGGTATAAAAGTCTGGAAATCTATTGGTAATCCTGTTTTTAAACTCACTTTTTCTAACTTTTGCCTGTCTTCCTTGTCAAGATTGTAGTCCAGCTGAGATATTATAAGATTGTTGCCTGTCTTGAATTCATTTATTGATGCAATAAGCCTGTCTATTTCCTTTTCATCCCTGTACTTGACATGAAGACTTACTATTATCTTATTGAACTTTCCAATGTATCCTTGAAGCTTTTCAGGATGAACAAAGTTTGTATACATTTGCAGTTTCAGGTTATCAACATCATAAAGGATTTTCAGTACTTCAGAGAAGTGCTTTGCAAGTAAAGGTTCCCCGCCAGTGAAATTGATTACTATATTTTCTGCAATTGAACTTAGTTCACTTATTTTATTTGCTACATCAATTTCCTTGCCCTCAATATAAAGAATGTCTTCTTTTTTCTTGTGTGAATACTCGCCTTTGTTGATGCAATAACTGCACCTTAGATTGCAGTTATCAAAAATCAGCCATTCATAATACAAGAATTCCCTCTGGCTTGTAAGGGAATTCACTTTGACATCAAAAGAGTTTTGTTCCCTATTTTCCCTCGTAGAAATCCTTTCCTATTCCATACTTTCTGTCAGGTCTGTCTCCAAATGGCGTCTTTTTCTCTTCTTCCTTCTTTTGTGTTGTAACAGGAGTACCTTCCTTGCCAGCAGTCAAAACCAACGGTACAGTTTGTGATACTTTTCCACCTTTGCCGTCATCTGCAACAACCTTGAATGTAAAATCACCACTCACGCCCTGAGGAATTGTCCATGTTATCAAACCACTTTTGGCATCTATGCTCATTCCTGAAGGAGCACCTTCTATCGAAAATGTCAATGGGTCATTGTCTGGATCCTCAGCAGTTACTTGATATGTATAAACCCCATTGCTTATAGATGTCCCTGGAGAGCTTGTTATCTTGGGAACAATGTTAGTAATTGAGCTGCCTTTGGAATTTACTGGTGGACAGGTTCCTGTTCCATCACTTGCAGTAACACTTACTGAAGCTTCCTTCCCTTTTGGTATCTTTGTATAATCAAGAACATCTGTATCGGCTCCTTCTATAATCTGATCTCCAGCCTTCCATACATAAGTTACCTTTATATCAGGATCATTATCGTCATCTTTTATATCTGCAACTGCCTGGAGATTTCCATTCTGGAGCACCTTGACAACAAGATTTTCGACTCTCGGCAAGGAATTAATTATTTCAACTTCAGCTGATTTATAGACTTTCCCTGTTCCAGGATCTTTCACTTTTGCATATATCTTGTTTCCCTTCTTTATCTTATACTCTATTGGAATTATTGTATTACCTTGTGCAGCAAGAAGAGTTTCTCCTGAATACCATTCGACTTTTAATTGCTTCTTGAAAGAAAGCACTCTTTTATTGATTAAATCCCTTTTTATTCTTTCTTTCAATTCCTTGGGATCAGCATTAGTAGGAATAAGAATAGGCTCAGAAACAAGAACTGATGTACTGTCAAAAATATCCTTTGTTTGCCCAGTTAGCTTGGTTTCCAAAGGCAAGGATTTTATCTCTTTATCTATATCTTCCTCACTTACATCAATCTTCTTTCCATCTTTCATGTATTCTATAGCAAATTTACCATCAGGGACATCCAGGTTTATCTGTAATTGTATCTTGCCTGAAACTGTCGTTTTCAAGGGAAAGATAGCTAGTTTACCTACAGACCCTCCCTTATCAGGTCCTCCTTCACTTTCCTCATCTTCTTCTCCGCCTCTACCGCAATTGACGAGAAAAAGACATAATATAATCAGCAAAGAAATCTTCTTCATCATTCCTTCTCCTTTTCTATATCCTTCCATTCCTGATTTGCCAACAATTGTTCTTCAGGGACTTCCCTGAAAATTCTTGCTGGAACTCCTGCAACTATCTTTCTTGCAGGGACATCTTTGGTAACAAGCGATCCGCCTGCTACTAGAGCATCTTCATTTATGGTCTTGCCAGGAAGAATAACAGCCCCAACTCCTATCCTTCCACCTCTTTTTATTGTTACTCCCTTGAAGTACTTGAACCTTTCCTTTGTTCTTCCTATGAAATTATCATTTGACGTTAGTACTCCTGGAGCGATAAAAACCCTGTCTTCTACAGTACTGTATGCAGTAAGATAACTTTCACTTTCAAGTTTGCAATATTTGCCTATTTTGCAGTAGTTTTCTACAGTAACTCCTCTACCTATTATAGTGAATGATCCAATCTGGACATTCTCCCTTACAGATGCAAAGTCTGCAACAAGCACTTTTTCACCAATTTCTGCCCCTCTATAAATAGCTACAAATGAGCCAATTATTGAATTATCAGATATGATAGCAGCTGGGAGATTATCTTCAGTCGTCATTATCGAGTTTGCAGCTCTCATAGGCTTTTTTCCGATTACTGTATGGTCATCTATCCTGACATTAGAGCCTATAATTGTGTCAGGATGAATTATAACTTTACATCCTATTTCACAATTATCCCCCAGAATAACATTCTCCATAATAACTGATCCATAGCCTATTTTAGTAGAAACACCTGCCTTTGAAGACGTATGCATGAAAAAACTCATTGCTTACCTGCTTTTCTTCTTTGCTGTCTTTAATGTTTTTTCAGGTTTTGGAGGAAGTTTTTCGGTCTTCACGTTTTTGGCAGGAGTAGCTATCTTAAGGGGTTTTGCAAGTTCCATTTTTTCTTTTCTGACAGGTTCTGTCTTTTTTCCTTTCTCTTCCTTCTTTTTTCCAGTGGTTTTCTCTTTTGATTGAATTTCCTTGCTTTCCTTAACAACTGGTAATTTAGCTTTTTCTTTTGCTTTAACAATCACCGTAGTTTTCTTCTCGGTTTTTTTCTCTATAGGTTTTGCTTTTATTGTTGGAGAAGGAATTACTTTCTTGTTCTTTTCTTCCTTCTTGATTGTTTTTCCTGTTTCCTTTTCCTGTTTTTCAATCTTCTTAGGTTCAATCTTTATCTTTGTTTTATCCTTTTCCTTCACATCAGTTAGTTCAACCTTCTTTGCTGCTATTTTTTTCTCAGGTATCCTGTCTATCTTCTTCACAATAGCTGTTTTGGTTGGTATTGCTTCAATCTTCTTTGCAATGCTAGCTTTGGTAGTAGCAATTTCAGGTTTCTTAGCAGTAGTTATCTTACTGGTGACTTCCTCTATAACTTTCGGTTTTGCTTTTTCTTCCTTTGCGTTTTTTGCTTTTTCTTGAACTTTCTTTTCTTCTTTCCCGGTAATTATCTCCTCTTTCTTGACAGGAATTTTCTTGATTTCCTTTACAGGTTGGATTTTCTTTTCGACTTCTTTACTGGTTACCTTTTTTATCTTCTTTACATTCCTGTACTTCACTTTTTCTTCTTCAATTAAGAATGTCTCTTTCTTTGGAAGCATTTCTTCATCAATTTTCTCAGCCTTGGCAGCTTTTTCTGAAGAAGGGACTTCCATTTCTATGAATTCCTTGTTTATAAGCTCTGAAAGTTCATGGCTTGATACAGCATAGGGACCTACTTTACTTATTACAATTGAAGCTGCATAAGTAGAAATAAGTGCAGAGGATACAAGAGATAATCCTGCACCTAATCCTAAGGTTATTGAGGCCAGTACTGTGTCTCCAGCTCCAGATACATCATAGACATCTTTCACAAATGCAGGAATAGCAAATGGTTCTGCATTTTCCTGAAGGAGTAACATTCCCTTTGCTCCTCTTGTCACGAGTACTGATTTTACGCTTAGCTTCTTTAGTAGATTTAATGCAAGTTCCTGAATATTATTATCATTCACTTCTTTGTGAAAAAACAATCCCAGTTCTTTTTCATTCGGCTTCACAAGGAAAAATCCCTTGAATTCGCTGAAATTCTCAAATTTGGGATCTATTATTACATTAATTCCCATTTTTTGAGACTCTTTTCGCACCCAGCTAATAAGATTTGGAGTAATTGTACCTTTGTTATAGTCCTGTATTGAAATAATATCAGCTTCTTTCATTCCTTTAAGAATTATCTTTTTATACTCCTCTTCTTCTTCAGTAGAAATATATTCCTTGTCTTCCCAGTCTATTCTTAGCATTTGCTGATGATACCCGCCTATGATCCTTGTCTTGGAAGTAGTTGCTCTCTTGGGTATTGATAACAGGAAGTCCGTTGTAATACCTCTCGCTGCAATAAGACTCTTCAAGAGAGCACCATCCCTGTCATCTCCAATTATGGAAGCAATTATTGGTTCTCCCCCAAGACTGATAATATTCTGGGCAACATTAGCAGCTCCACCTACTCCAAAAGTCTGATCCTTGACAGCAACAACGGGAACAGGTGCTTCAGGTGATATTCTGCTTACTTCACCCCAGATATATTTATCAAGCATTATATCACCAATAACTAGAACCCTGATCTTTTTCTTTAAAAGAGATAGAGATTTTAAAAGCTCATTTTTGCTAATTTTCTTCATTCTTTCCCCCCATCTCAGAATAGAATATCTGATTTAAAATTCCGTTTATAATTGTTTTTGAATTCTCTGCACTGTATTTTTTTGCCAATTCGATTGCTTCATTAATTATAACCTTCTTTGGTGTCTCCTTGATGAAAAACATCTCGAATATAGCCAATCGTAATATCAGCTTATCCAACATGAACATTTTTTCAGCATTCCAGTTTATTGCATATAAGTTTATTTTTTCATCAAGAAAAGCTTCATTAATAATAATACCATCTATCATTCTTTGCATGAAAGCAGTCAGCTTTTTTGAATTGAAAGGATACTTAAGCTGATCAATCTCTTTCAGATCGTCCCTGTTATATTCCCATGCATAAAGGAGTTGAAGTATCTTCTCCCTTTGCTCTTTTCTTGTCATAAACTCATTTGATTTCATTAAAAAGGTTTACCATTTCCAGAGCAGTTTGTGCTGCATCGTATCCCTTGTTTCCAGTTTTAGCTCCTGATCTATCCAGAGCTTGCTCAAGAGAGTCTGCAGTCACTATTCCATAAGCCAAAATTGAGTCATTTGCTAATGCAACCTGCGATACACCCTTGGCACTCTCAGAAGCAACATATTCAAAGTGAGGAGTCTGCCCTCTTATTACTGCTCCGAGACAGATTATTGCACTATAACGCTTCTTCCTTGATTTGATTATATGATTTGCAAGACAAGGAACTTCCCAAACTCCAGGGACATAATAAACATCTATGTTATCCTTATCCACATTATGTCTTTGCAGGCAATCCAAGGCTCCATCCAGAAGTCTTTTTGTTACCAGATCATTAAATCTGCTCACTATAATAGCGAAACTGAAACCTTTTCCGATAAGTTTTCCTTCAAATGTTCCCATTTTCATCCTCTTTTACTAAAATCTCTTTCAATGCAAACATGGCTATGTTATAGCTTAAATAACCAAAACCTGTTATCGTTCCATTACAAACTGGGGAGATCAGGTTTTTTTCCCTGAATTCCTCTCTCCCGAAAATATTGCTTATATGAACATCAATTTTAGGAATTTTAAGAGCTGCAAGAGCATCTCTTATAGAAACTGAAGAATGAGTGTAGCCTCCAGCATTAATTATTAGTGCTGAAAATCCATTCATGCAATCCTGAATTTCATCTATAATAACTCCTTCATGATTACTCTCTTTGAATACAAGTTCCCATCCAAATGAATTACTGATTCTTGTCATATTATCTTTTATAGAGGACAGATTTATATCTCCATAAATATTTACCTCTCTTAATCCCAATAGATTAAGATTTGGACCATTAAGAACTTTTATTCTCTTCATTTTCTGTTTTATCCACAAAAATCTCGAAATTATGTTCTATGTCATCATCATTTATTTCTTTTCTATCCTCTGTTTTAATTTCAGTTTCAGGTTTATTATAACTCAATCCATACTTCTCTTTCTCTTCTTCAGTAAAAATACTAAGGAACTCACCATTTTCGGAAATATTTTCTGGAATAAGTATTTTAGATGCAATTACCTCAAAGCCATTCATGAGTTGTTCCCCTATTTCAAATTTTATTCCTGATGAGCTATCATCAGAGACTTTTAAAATTTTGTGATCGATTGGGATATAGAGTTTTTTTTTCCCTCCTCCATATCCTCGTTGTATTCTGAGCTCAGATCACTTCTCTCAATTTCCTTCGCAATATTATCAGAAATATTCAAACCTCTCTTGAAGTGAATCTGGTATTTCTCTATTCTTTCGGTATCAGTTGTATTTGCCTGCCTGAAATCTACTGCTCCTTCTAATGCACTTCCTTCAATATTGTTTTCCATATCAATAATTGCTTGTTTATCAAGAAGATATTGGCTTTTTTCTAGATGAGAACTATCAAAAAGGTCACCTTCAGATAATTCAACTGGTCCATCGTAAAACTTCTCAATATTATCTTCCCTCGTTAATACTGTAATATCCTCTTTATCTGTTTCCTCCATCTTGCTTTTGTTGAAAAAATCCTTTCCTTTTTCACTTTCAAGCTGATGAATTCTAGCTTTTGCATATTCGTCGTAAGGATTCAAGAACAAAACAAGATTGAAAAGCTCATAAGATTTTTCCAGATTTCTTCTTGTATAATATATTTGTGCCATCTGAGATATCGCCATCAAATTCTGCGGGTCACTTTTTGTAATATTCTCATAGCATATCAAGGCTTCTTCGTACTTCCCTTGTTTCATATAGCATTTTGCAAGCACAGTATTACCCTGTACATTTCCAGGATTTGTCTTGAGACCATCCAGACAAGTGTCAATTGCTTCAATAATCAAACCGCTTTGATAATAAGCATTAGCAAGCTGTGCCCAAACACCTGATTTTGGATTTTCTCTCCATAACTGAACTAGTTTTTCTATTCTGGGATCTAATGGCATTTTATCCTCCAGATAAATCTGTTAACATGTAACCATTTTTTTTATTTATTATTTTTAACTCAAGTATTTTTCCACTTTTTATTGAATTTGGAGTTAATGTTTTTATATAATTATCAGACAAACCTGTTGTAAATCCCTTGATATTTCTGCTTTCTGATTGAAAAAGGATAGATAGTTTTTTTCCTATATACCTGTTCAGAAATTTCTCTTTTTTTCTCATTCCTATATTTCTTATTATGGATGATCTTTCCTTTTTGACACTATCAGGTACCTGATTTTCCATCTCAGCTGCTTTTGTACCTATTCTTCTTGAATATTGAAAAACATGAAGATATCCAAAATCCACTTTTTCAAGTAAATCAAGAGTTTCAAGAAAATCCTCTTCTTTTTCTGTTGGAAATCCAGCAATAATATCAAATCCAATATTAAGATCAGGAATATTTTCAATTAGCTCATCCATAAATCTCTTTATGTCAATATCCCAACCTTTCCTGTTCATTAATCTCCTTATCTTCCTGGAAGCACTTTGAATAGGTATATGAAGATGAGGGCAAATCCTCTTATTATTTCTCAACAAATCTATCATCTCATCAGAAATATCTCCCACATCCAGCGAACTCAATCTTATTCTTTGTATATCTGTTTCATTAAGTATCAAATTCAGTAATAACTCAAGACTCTCTTTTTCTCCTGAATCCCTGCCATAACTTCCTATACATACTCCAGTTAAAACTACCTCTTTCAAACCTTTCTGTGACAGATTTTTTATGCAATCAATTATATCACTCATTCTATGACTTCTGCTTTTCCCTCTTGCCTTCCATACTATGCAATATGAACACCTTCTATTGCAGCCATCCTGGATTTTTATGAATGAGCGAGTTCTCTTCTGGGGGAGTTCTTCAGGAAGAGGAGTAATTATATGGCTTGTATTTGTCAGTATCTCAAATAGGCAATCCTTATCCCTGTTTGGAGCAATCTCAAGATTTCCAATGTCAGATAATGAAAAATCCCTTATGCTTGCAAGGCAGCCTGTTACAATTAACCTTGTCTTCTCGCTTTTTTCATTGGCAAGTTTCCTTATCAAGGAGAGACTCTCTGATTCAGCTTTTGATGTTATGCAACAGGTATTGATAATCCATATATCTTCAGAAGTATCAAATTCCCTGTAGACTTCTGCTTCTGCCTGATTAACCTTGCAGCCTAAAGTAAACAACTTTATTGACATATACAAATCTTAAAAAAGGGTGAAAGATCACCCTTTTATTATTCCTCTCCCAGTTCATCGCCAAGAAACAATTTAAGTTCTGGCTTTGAACTTTGAATTTGCTCTAATTCTTCCTTTGATTTACCTTCAAGGAATTCACTCCTGCTCAAGACTATCTTCTGTTCCTGAGCCGAGAATTCTATCACCTTCAATGGAATTATGTCATTTGGTTTTATCAAATCTTCGCGTTTTAACTGGCGTTTCTTGGTAAGATGAGTGAATGGAACAAATCCTTCAACTTCGTCATTAATATACACTATTACGCCCTTATCAGGTATCACTCGGACAACCTTCCCTTCAACTTCATAGCCGATATTGTATTTGCTTTCAAATTCACTCCAAGGATTAGGTTGTGTTTGTTTTATAGATAGTGATACTTTCTTCTTTTCTTTATCTATCTCTAGTATCTTGACATCAATCTCCTGATCCTTTCTCAGGAATTCATTCGGTTCATTAATTCTCTTAGACCATGACATATCCGAAACATGAACAAGTCCTTCTATTCCCTCTGCAATTTCAACAAACGCACCAAATTCTGTCATGTTCTTTACTTTTCCCTTAACAACGGAACCTGCCGGGTTTTCTTTTTCTAGCATTTCCCATGGATCTTCACCTAGCTGTTTCAAACCAAGAGCTATTCTCTTGTTTTCCCTGTCAACCTTCAGGACTTTTGCCTCTATGTCCTGGCCTATTTTCATCAAATCAGCTGGATGATTTATATGCTGAGTATAACTGAATTCTGAAATATGAATTAATCCCTCAAGTCCTTCCTCCAGTTCTATGAAAGCTCCATAATCCTTTATATTGGCTACTTTTCCTCTTACAATAGTGCCTTCAGGAAAACGTTCTTCAATATTCTCCCAGGGAGAAGGGCTAAGCTGTTTCAAGCCAAGAGAGACTCTTTCCTTATCTTTATCAAACGAAAGAATTTTAACCTTTATTTTCTGATTCAAGCTTAATACTTCCTCCGGATGATTTATTCTGCCCCATGAAATGTCAGTAATATGCAACAAACCATCTAATCCACCCAAATCAATAAATGCCCCAAAATTGGTGATATTTTTCACAATTCCTTCTCGTATTTGACCTACTATAAGCTCATCAATAAGATTCGTTTTCTGCTTGCTTCTTTGTTCTTCAAGAATAATTCTTCTTGAAATAACAATATTTCTTCTCTTCTTGTTAAGCTTTATTACCCTGAAATCCATGGTTTTATTAACCAGATTATCAAGATCAGGAACTTGCTTCAAATCTATTTGACTACCAGGAAGGAATGCATCAACTCCAAAGAGACTTACGATCATACCACCTTTTATTCTCCTGATTACTTTTCCTTTTATAGTGTCAGAATTATTATAGGCATCTCTCACTTTATCCCATGCTTTTATGAAGTCAGCTTTTTGCTTGGAAAGAACCACTTCACCATTCTGATCTTCAATTTCCTCTAGTAAAACGTCAATTGTATCACCAATCTTTATTTCATCTGTACTGTGGAATTCCCCAATAGGAACTCTTCCTTCAGATTTAAACCCTATATCAACAAGAACGACATCCTTGTCAATTCTTACTATCTTTCCTGAGATAATCTCATTTTCTTTTGGAGTCTTTATTGTATCTCCATATTTCTCAAGCAACTGAGCAAAATCGCTTTTCTTGCTTTCAACTGGATTCCCAAATTCATCATACTCAAATTGCTCATTCAATAGTTCTTTAGAATTATTACTAGTGTTTTTATTGTTACTCATTCAGATTTTCCTCCGAAATTGTTAATTATTAAACCATTTCTTCAACCTTAAAACCGTTTCTTCTATTATCCAATCAGGAGTGGAAGCTCCTGCTGTTATTCCTACTATCTCACCACCTTTGAACCAGGATTTTTTCAGCTCATCTGCTGTTTCTATATGATGAGTAGTCTCTTTTATCTGTTTACATAAAACCGCAAGCCTTGATGTATTGGCACTATTTTTTCCACCAAGCACTATCATTATATCAACTGTGGAAGCAAGTTTGAGAGCTGATTTCTGTCGCAACAAGGTTGCATTACAAATCGTATTGAAAACCCTAAGCTCTTTTGTTACCGTAGATAATGCTTTACTTACTTCAGCAAGGTTCTTAGGATTCTGTGTTGTCTGTGCTATTATACCGATCTTGCTCTTTTTATTTATTGCTTTAATTTCTGAAGCAGATGCAACAACCTTGGCTTGTTCACATGCAAATCCCTGTAAGGCAAGTACTTCAGGGTGCTCAGCTTCACCTACAATATATATCAGATAATCTTCATCATAAAGAAATTGTGTTAAATGCTGTGCTTTTTTAACGAACGGACATGTCGCATCTATAACTTTTCTTGCAATTTTCTGTGCTCTCTTCAGTGTTTCTGGATGTACTCCATGAGAACGTATTATTAATACTGTATTATGATCTATTTTTTCAAGTTCTTCCACTACTTCAAGTCCCTGTTCTTTAAGTTTTTCTACCATCTGAGGATTATGAATCAAGGGACCTAATGAACAAACATTACTTGAATCTTTATTGTTTAATGCCTTGAAAGCAATATCAATGGATCTTCTTACTCCGTAGCAAAAACCTGCTTTTTCTGCTAATAATACCTTCAATTATACTTGTCAATACATCAGTTTAACGTTTAAAGGTTATAGATAATTTATCTCCAACTAATGTACTATTGACTATTGCCCACCCCTCTTCCTTGCGTTTCTTGATATGCTCTGCTGATTCATTTAATGATACAAGTTCCTCAATAATAGAGGGAGCAGAACTAGTGACTTCCTTGCGAAAATCATCAAATTTATTCTGAATATCAGACATTATCTCATTCTTGAAAGCAGCAATTGATTCTCCTAAAATCCTTTTAATATCATCCTCTGTTTTGCTTGCTTGCTGCACATTACCAATTGTGGAATTGAGTATTGAGATTTTCCCATCAACTTTTTCCAGTATTTCCTGCTGATTTTTATAAACTATAGCTTCAAGCCTCTCGGGTATCTCTTTAGACATCTTCTCTTCAATATTTATCCTTACAATCTTCTTGACATCCTCTTTCAAATCAGATGGTATCACTGCTTGTTCTGAATTACCTGCTGGAAGTTCTTTTGCTTTGTCACTAAGGCATTTTAATTCAGTTTTAATGAGTTCTATATCTGTTTTCAATAAATTAATCTGTGGGATTAATTCCTTTTCAATATCCTTACTATCAGATATTCTTTCCTTGAAAGCTTCTATCTCAACTTCCAATGTTGCTGCCTTCCCTTCAAGTCCCTTTATTTTTGCTTCATAAGTACCTGTTTTACTGGCAAGCATTCCTTCTATATCAGGCAATGGAGTCGGTTGTTTTTTAATCTCATTAAGTATTTTATCAATTAGTGCTGCTTCATCAAATTCTGCCAAAACAGGCTTATATTCTTCCTTCTTGACCTCTATGATTTCCTTCTCTTCTTCAACTGGCTTCTCCTCTACCTGTTGATCAAATTGAGTTTTGATATTTTCCTGATCGGCAATAACAGCTTTTTCTTCCTCTTCCTCTTCAGGAGTTTTCTTCTTTTTCTTGCCGCCAAATAAATCTTCCGGAGTTTGTGATTTCTTCTTTGATCCTCTCTTTAATATCAGAGTTGATTCACCCAGGTCAATATCCTGCTTTCCTGCTGAATTTTTTTCTTCTTCTGCACAAATATTGCATTTATTCTTATCAAAATCCCAGCAATCTGCACATACTATTCTTTGGCAAACGCATCTTCCAAAACTCTCATCCTCCTGAGGATTTTCCTTCTTTCCACAAATTGCACAAATTCTTACACTTTCAGGACTCATATCTATCTCCTTTACTAGGGAATTTGCATTTTATTATAAAATCAATAGCAAAACTCAAGCAAAATTTTTAACTGGTTTTGTCAATATAAAAAGTTAAACTCGATATAAAATATTACAAAAATCAATCTAAATGAGTATTTGAAAATCAATTAGCCGTTTTTTACAACTTTGCAAATTCCTCATTGCTATTTTTTGTCTTATATAAAGTATTATTCCATTATCTATTCTTGTACTCTATGTCTTACTTCAGGATAATCCAGCACAGGGAAATCATTTTTCTCCCAAAGCCTGAGGTTGATAAACCTTCTCATCTGAGTAAATAGACCATGCAAAGTTCTTAGATCATAATAAGTTAAAGGTTTGTTGTTAAAGACCTTGCGTAGACTTCTAACCAGGCTTAATGGTTTTCTTTTATTTCTGGAAAAAAACCCTATCTTGCTCATAGTCTCAACTATTTCCTTATATAATCTCTCTTTTTCTTCAAGTGGGGCTTCATCTGTATCTGAACCTTTATCATATTTTATTTCATAATTCTCAATGAAATATTGATAAGCAACCAACATAACTGCTTGAGCAAGGTTCAGACTCTTGAATTTCTCTGTTGTCGGTATTGTCAATATATACTGGCAATAATCCAGCTCATCATTAGTCAAACCTGCATCTTCTGTTCCGAAAATTATATAGATAGGTTTTCCCTTGGCTTCCTTGAACAGATGTGGAAATGCTTCAGGAAGAATAATCTCCCTTTTCTCGAGAGCCCTTCTTCTCCTGCTTGTGCCTACAACTATTGTTGCATCCTTTAATGCATCTGATAAACTTGCATATATCTCTGCAGATTCAAGGAACCTGGAAGAATTGCATGCAACAGATCTTGCTCTCTCCGAATCATGATTTATGGGATTTACTAAAATAAGCTTTTTAGCTCCCATATTCTGACAAGATCTTGCAGCAGCTCCAATATTGTCTGCAACTCTCGGAGATACAAGTACTATATTAAGAGAAGGTTTTATACAGCTTTTATCTGGTTTTTGAACCATATGTTTTACCAGTTTTCAAAGATTTCCTGCTTATCTCAACACTGTCCATAAAAATATAAGGAAGTCCCCTTATTTTTTCTTCATAATCAACTGCTGCCGAGTTCTTAATCTCGATATCATAAACTGCTTCATTAGACATATTTCTTTTCTCAAACTTCTTGTGCATGATATCAATATACTTGTTATTTATTTCATATCCAATCGAGTTCCTGGCTAAATTCATTGCAGCTAATGCTGATGTCCCGCTTCCAAGAAAAGGATCCAGTATTGTCTCCCCATAAAAACTGAACATTTTTATCAATCTAGCAGGAAGTTCTTGTGGAAACATTGCCATATGAGCTACCTGTTTTTCAGCTGGCAAATTCCAGTGTCCATAGAAATACTCATTCCATTCTTCCCTTGATAGTCTTGATTTTTCCTTGATTTCACTTCCGACTTTAGGAGGTTTCCCTTGTTTCTTGAATATCAGTATGAATTCATAATCCAGCTTGATAATTCCATTCCTTGGGAAGGGATATGATCCCATTATAATTGCTCCGCCTGTAGTGTTGCATGTTGTGACTTTCTGCCAAATTATTGCTCCCATATAATCCATTCCAGATGTTTCGCAAAACCTGATTATCTCAGTCCTGATAGGAATGATTTTATATCTTCCATAATAAACCGCTCTTGCAAACTGATCACCTATATTAATGCATAACCTGCATCCCTTGTGGAGCACTCTCATGCACTCATTCCAGACAAGGTTGAGATTATTTATGTAATCTTTGTATGTATCATTAAAACCTATCTGGTTTTTGTCTCCATAATCCTTTAACTGCCAGTATGGGGGTGAGGTTATAACTAGATGAACTGATTCATTTTCAATATCATCCATATTCCTTGAATCACCAATAATTATTCTATGTTGAGTATTATCCATATTATTTGAGAAAATTATACAAGTCTCCTCTTTAGTATCTTACTTCTCTAGAATCCACCTTTGCCAAAAAACATCACAGGAAAGGTTTTCAATATAAGCTGAAGATCAAACCAGGGAGAAATATTATTAATATAATAAAAATCCATGATTACCATATCATTAAAAGAAACCTCACTCCTGCCTGTTACTTGCCAAAGACCAGTACATCCTGGCAAAACTCTTAATCTTGCTTTATGCCAGTCGAGATATTGATCATATTCATATCTGAGACATGGTCTAGGACCTACAAGTGACATATCTCCCTTCAAGACATTGTATAACTGAGGGAGTTCATCTATTGATGTTTTCCTGATAATCTTACCAATCCATGTTACTCTTGGATCATTTACCAATTTCCTTGGTTTTAGCTTCTTTTCCTTTATCTCTGTATCAAGTACTTTTTCTTTCTGGGTTTCTTTCTTTGAATCTTCAATCAACTTGGAAACATACTGTTCGTGATGTTTCGCTTCTTCAGGATTATCAGAACCTGCTTTCATACTCCTGAATTTATAAAACCAGAAAGGTTTGCCATCCTTTCCAATACGCTCCTGTTTGAAAATGACAGGACCCCTTGAAGTCAGTTTTATCAAGATACTGACAACAAGCATCAAGGGTGATAACAAAATCAGTCCTGCCAAAGAACCAGCTATATCCAGAAATCTCTTTATAACATATGTTGTTCCCTCCAATTTTATGCCAGTGATATCTATCAAAGGTATCTTTGAAAACTCCTCTATCTCAGTTTTGCTTGAAATGACATTATACAAATCACTGTAAATTCTTACATTAATCCCTGGAACACAACATGTATTTATTATATCCATCAACCTATCGTGGGTTACATTAGAAAGAGCAATTATGACCCTGTCAACACTATATTCCTCAATGATTTTTCTTATCTCGTCTATTGTTCCCAGTACCTTCAGATTCTTAAATATTATTTCATTGTCTGCTTTGAAATCATCAAGAAAACCTACCACTTCAGAATCCAGTTCCCTGTCAGAAATACTTGCTGCAAGAAATTTCCCTGAACTTCCTGCACCTACTATTAAGACTCGGGTTTTCAGTATTTCTGCTTCTGCCAGTTTCTTGTAAAGGTTTTTATATATTATTATTCTCCATATTATCAGATACAGGAAATTGAATATTGCGAAATAACCGAGAACAAGACGGGAGTTATCAACCAATTCGCTTTTAGAGAAAAATGCAATTATCGTTACCAAAGCTGTTCCAATTAGAGAAGCTCTAAGCAAATCCACAAGCTGCCTTGCTATACTTAGAAATCCCTGTCTTTTATATAAACCATGAACCTGAAAAATCCATATCCAGAAGATGCCAATCACTGAAAAGACAAGTATATCTTCCAGACCATTCCTTCCAATACTTATTTTATTCAAGCTCTTGCTGAATCTCAGCAGAAGTGAAGTGACATAAGCCAGATTGATTATTAACAAATCACCAATAGCTAGAAGATATTTTGATTTTTCAATTTTATTAAGCATTTTTTACAATTTTTTTAAATTTAGTCTTGTCAAAAAAATATATTTGATTTCCTGAGTGTCAATAGTATATTTATTATTCAAGTAAAATTTTCAGGGAAGGAAATATATAGATTTTTATGGACAAACCCAATATTGCCATAATTGGTGCTGGTGCATGGGGTTTCAACCATGTAAGGACTTTCGCAGCTTTAGAAGAATGTACATTATCTCATGTTTCAGATTCCTCATCTGCTGTTCTTAAGAAAATCAAGAAACATTTTCCTTCAATAAAAATAACAGAGAATCCTGATGAAATATTTCATGAATCTTCTATTGATGCAATTGTAGTTGCATCACCAGCTTCCACTCATTATGAATTAGCCAGAAAAAGCCTGGAAACTGGCAAGGATGTTCTGGTTGAAAAACCACTAACTATAGACGTAAAAGAAGCAGAGAGTTTGCTTGAAATTGCTGAGAAAAGAAAATTGATTGGTATGGTAGGTCATTTATTACTTTATCATCCAGCAATTGATTATTTGAAGCAACTGATTTCAAGAGGTGATCTAGGAAATCTTTATTACTTATATAGCAGGAGACTAAATCTTGGAAAGATAAGGAGTAATGAGGATGCAATCTGGTCATTCGCACCTCATGATATAAGCATGATGCTTTACTTGACCGACAGTTTTCCTATTTCAGTATCTGCAAATGGAAAAGCATTCATACAGAATGAAATAATCGACCTTGGATTCTTTTATCTGGAGTTCCCTAACAAGGTAGTTGGACAAGGTCATGTTTCATGGTTAGATCCACATAAAGTAAGATTACTCACTGTTGTTGGGAGCAAGAAAATGGTAGTTTTTGATGACACAGAATCTGGAGAAAAGATCAGGATTTATGATAAGGGAATCGATTTTTCATACAATTATGACTCATATGGAGAAGCTATAAATATAAGATCCGGGGATTTGTATATTCCAAAAATTAATCCAGCTGAACCACTGAAAATAGAAGCATTGCACTTTATCAAATGTATAAAAGATAGATCAAAACCTCTCAGCGATTTTAATTCAGGTGTAAAGGTTGTAAGAATTCTTAATGCATTGAGTATCTCAGTAAAGAAAAAAGGGGAACCAATATCAATCAAGGATTTAATATGATAAAGTTTCTATCTCTCAAGGATCAATATAATAGTATAAGAGTGGAAATAGAAGAAGCAATAAGAAATGTAATAAATGATTGCGCTTTCAGTGGTGGTAAATATGTAGAGAAATTCGAGCATGAATTCTCAAGCTACCTTTCAGAGAATGGAGAATACGTTTGCTGCTCATCAGGAACATCAGCTCTGCACCTGACATTGATAGCTATTGGAATCGGAAAAGATGATGAAGTTATTATGCCATCTCATACTTTCTTTGCAACAGTTGAAGCTATTGCTTATACAGGAGCTAAACCTGTACTGATTGATTGCTGTGAAGATTATCTGATTGATACTTCCATGATTGAAAGCAAGATTAATCCAAAAACGAAAGCAATAATCCCAGTACATCTTTATGGACAACCTGCAAACATGGATGAGATAATGCATATTGCAGAAAGAAGAAATCTCATAGTTATAGAAGATAGCTGTCAGGCTCATGGAGCAATTTATAGAGGAAAGAAAGCAGGAACAATTGGGCATGCTGGTTGTTTCTCCTTTTATCCTGGAAAAAATCTGGGAGCTTATGGTGAAGGTGGTGGTATTTTTACTAAAGATCCTGATATTGCCAGAAAAATAAGAATGTTGAGATCTCATGGTGAAAAAGCAAGATACCAGCATCAATTTATTGGTTATAATGAAAGAATGGATGGAATTCAAGGAGCAGTGCTATCCGTTAAACTGAGATATCTTGATGAGTGGAACAAAAAAAGAAACGAAATTGCAGATCTTTATAGAAAATATCTTTGCAATGATAGAATTAAACTGCCTGAAAAGCATGATGATAGAACCCATGTTTATCATCTCTTTGTAATACAGATAGATGGAAGAAATGAGCTCATGAATACTCTTAAGAGAAATGATATAGATTGTGCAATACATTATCCCAAAGCAATACATCAACATGAAGCAATGAAGCATTATGATTTCTTCATGAAAGATAATGATTATCCTGTTTCAAGCAGATTAGTTGACAGAATACTATCCTTGCCAATTTATGCTGAAATGAAAATTTCTGATGTTGAGCAAGTCTCAGAACAAATTTTAAAAGCTATCCAATGAAAAAACTATCACCTGAAGAAGTAGGACTCTGGGGAACTGGCAAGACAATAATAATAGCTGAATTCTCTGATTGCAGATATGATGCAAGAATAAACAGGGAAGCTGACAGTCTAGCAAAGATAGGTTTCAGGATAGAGGTTTTCATGTATAATGAGGGAATAAAATTCCACGAGAAAATGCAGAAAGGAAGAATACTATATCATCAGTTTCCTTTCCCTGGCAGGAGAAAAAACAAATCTTTTTGTCAGAAAATTCAAAGAAAACTTACAATGTTACGGTTTCTTTTATGGGGAAATTATAAAGTACTGACAACAAAAGCAGATATCATACACGCTCACAACCTTTACTTCCTTTTTTCTTCCTGGCTTGCATCTGAATTAAGGGAAATTCCATTGGTTTATGATGCTCATGAATTGCATGGGGAAGATCTGCCAGGAAACAACATCAAAAACAGGATAAGATCATTCATAGTAAAAAAATATGAGAGGTTTTTCAGCAGAAAAGCTACAGCTATATTCACAGTAAATGAAGCAATAGCAGAAAAGATTGCTGTTAAACTTAAAACTGACAAACCATTTGTGCTTCATAATTATACTCCATATGATCCAAAGGTATGCGATTATTCGCTTCAGAAAGAAGCAGGACTGGCTGAAAATATTAAAATAATCTATTTCTCGGGAGGAATATACAGCGCTAAAAGCAGAAGACTTGATCTTATTATAAATGTACTGCCAGATCTCCCTGCTAACATACATTTCATTGTTATTGGAATGATGAATGAATCTATAAGAGAAGAACTCTTTTTGCATGCAAGGAATCTGAAAGTTGAAAATAGATTTCAGATCCTTCCTTCAAGACCAACATATGAACTGATAATAGCTGGTGCTTGTGCAGATATGGGAGTAATTCCTTTTGCGGGTGATATACCTAATCATACATTATCAAGCCCAAACAAGATTTCTGAATATCTTATGGCTGGTTTGCCTGTTATTGCAACAGATTATCCCATAATAAAGAATCAGATTGAAAGTGATCCTCTTGGTGAAGCAGGAAAATGCTTTGACATAAATTCTGCAGAAAGCATAAAATCTGCTATTCTATATATTCTTGATAATAAAGAAAGGTTATCAGTAAATGCAAGAAAACTTGCAAAAGTAAGATATAATTGGGAAACACAGGAAAAAATCTTGACTGACGCCTATAAAAATTTAATATAATATGGCTGGAACTTTAGATAACAAACAAATTCAGGGATTTCTTTTAACAGCAATCCTTGCTTTATTTGCTGTCGCCATCTATTATTTGATGGTTTCGGGGCAGATCTACATTGCAAGTTTGCTTTTCCTTCCTGTGGTTCTATTCTATTTAAATAAGCAGAGATGGCTATTACCTGTTTTTGGGATTATCATTTATTTGATACTAGTCAATTTTCTTTATGATATAGGAGTTACAGGACGATTTAAGTCTCTTGGATATTTCCTCTTCTCTATCATGTTTCTTATAGTCCTTGCAGTTAAAATACTGAGGAAAGACAATATAGAATGGGGATTTGGAATATTATATTATTCCATATTTCAAGTGCTTTTATCAATAATCCTGAGCGAATCATATAGTATTCCAACTCATGCTCTTACTTATGTCTCTTCCTTCAATGCTATTCCGCTATTTCTAGTATTAATAAACTCTGAAATAGACGAAAAAAAGTATGATTATAGCATTTGGTTTGTAATTATCTTGAGTTTAATAAATATCCCAATAAATCTTTACTATTTTAACATTGTAAAAGCTCCTGGAGATGGTGTAAGGGGTATTTTTGATGGAACATTAAGTAGTGCCAATACTCTTCAGGTAGCTCCTTGCATCTTTTCTTCAACATTCTTCCTTGTTAAATATCTTGTATCGCGGAAACTTAAATATTTACTGCTTACTCCCGTTTTTATTATTACATTATTTTTGACTCAAAGCAAGGGAGGCTATTATATATATGGACTTACTCTCCTTGCAGCAGGAATTCTTTATTTATCAGCAAATCTAAAAGTCTCTCATCTTGTAAGAATAATTTTTTTTATAGTGCTGGTAATGGCATCAATAAATTATCTTCAAAGAAGATGGATTATGTGGTTTGCTGATGTCAGTACTTCAGAAACTTTCTCAGAAGAACAGAAGGTTACTCTTGAACCTGGAATTTTTGATATTGAATATCTTAGTAAGTATGATCAGACACAATTGACTTTGGAGGAAGCAGTTGATAGAAAATATGTCTGGTCAAGATCATTTACATTCAAATACAGGTATGGATTAGTTTCGAATGATTTCAAGACCTTCATGTTTGGTTATGGATTTGCATCACCTGTTCATCCATCATGGGAACCTAAACAATCTGACATTTATAATAAGGTTAATCTCTTTACATCTCCATCCACAAGCATATTCAACTGGATAGTTGGAATAGGAGTTCTGGGCGTTTTTCTTGTAATGTTAATAAACTTCTATTTTCCCTTACATATCTATTATCACAGGAAATTCATAAGTACATTACCTGATAATCAAAGAGTATTGGTTTATTTGTTTGGGGCAACTAATATCACTTTCATACTTCTTACAGTATATGCAGCTGCATGGGAGAATATTTATATATCAGCTCCATTTGCTATCCTGATGGCATTATATTTCAAGATAATGAAGAAAAGAAAAGAAATCCAGCCTTATCTATGAAACATATCTGTTTTGTTTCCTTGCATCCTCGTTATATAAGTGGAGGTGCTGAAAATCAGACTTTGATTACTGCAAGAGGTTTTGTCAAATCTGGCTGGAAAGTAAGTTTTATAACACCAGAAATAAATCCCATTCAGCACAATATAAATGATCCTGAGATAGAAATTTACACTTTCCCTCTTCTGCATAAATTCAGTGGGAAAACTGTTTTCATGCTGTCATGGTTATATATGCTCTTTGATTTCTGGAAAATTGTCAAAGAGATCAATGCTGATGTTTATTATCTGGGACTTGCATTTTATCAAATAGGATTACTCGCTAGATTTTGCAGAAAAAATAACAAAATCCTGTTATGGATGATAGCCTCTCAGGGAGATCCTGACCCTGTAGAAGTAGAGAAAAGTTTCATTGAAAGCAGACCTTATGGGATTTCCAAACTCAATGTTTTTGTTAACAGCATCAGGAATTTCTTTTCAATCGAATTATTCAAGTATGGAGTAAGAAATACAGATATCATTTTAGCCCAGAATAATTTGCAAAAGGAAGCAATAAAAAGAATATGGAATAAAGAATGTTTCATTGTGTACAATCCATGGGTTCCATTAATTGATAGAATTCCTGATAAAGATAATACAATTGTATGGGTTGGTAACTGCAGACCAATAAAGAGACCGGAATTTTTCTGTTATGCTGCAGGTATGCTAAGACATCTTAAGGCAAGATTTCTTCTGATAGGTTCTCAATATCCATTCAATGAAGATCAGGAAGCATTGTACAATCTTATGAAAGATACTGGAGTAGAATATATAGGCTATGTCCCATTGATATTATCTGAAGAATATATTGCGAAAGCGAAAATCATTGTCAATACGAGTGAGAGTGAGGGTTTTCCTAACACATTCATTCAGGCTTGGCTATATGAAACCGGAGTTGTTTCTATGAATGCAGATCCAGATATGTTATTGAGTGAAAGAGGTTTCGGTTTACTTGGAGATACAACAGAAAAGCTAGCTGAGAATATAAAGATTTTGTTTGAAAATGAATCTCTCAGGAAAGAAATTACAAATAAGGCAAGAATTTTTGCTCAATGTGAAACTGATCAAATGCATGTTGTTAACAAAATCAAAGATATTATAGGATCCTGCAAGAAAAAATGACAGACAAAACAATATTAATAGTGCAGCTTGTTCATCCTGCAGATAAAGTAGGAGGAGGTCCAATTCAATCATTTCTTGTTGCAAAAGGACTTGCTGATCTTGGCTGGAAAGTTGTATTTGCAGCACAAAGAGAAGATCCAGAAGGCATGCTTGATGAAACTTTCCTTGATAAAAGAATAAAGGTCTACTGGCTGAAAAAGGTTTTTCCAGGGCTTGAATGGTTACATATACCAAAACTTTATTGCATAATCAGGAAAGAAAAAATTGAAGTTCTTTTCACTCATATATATACTGCATTGATTGGGGTTCTTGCTATATTGAAAAAAATGACTGGCTTAACTTTTGTTTACATGAGAGGTACAATAATCTTCTGCAAAAAGCAACCTTTATGGGTAAAAGGATATATTGGAAGATATAATATCATTCAGAAATTATTATACTTTTCAAGCAATGTTTTATCAAGGATCGGTATTAAATTCGCTGATATTATTCTTGCACAAACTGAGGAACAAAAAGAAATGTATAAGAAGAATTTCGGGAGAGATAGCATTGTATATGCAGGTCCTTCAATACTTTACAAGGAAGATAAAGAAGTTCTTGAGTTTCCTGAAAAACCTTTCATACTCTGGATAGGAAATCTTGTTCCAGTTAAAAGACCTGAAATACTCTTTGAAATAGCAAGACAAATGCCTGATTATCAATTTGTTATGGCAGGAGGAACATGGGGCAAAGGTTATGCAGCAAAAGTCAAGGAAGAAGCTAACAGGATTTCAAATCTTAAAGATTATGGTGAAGTAACTTACAGGCAAAGTAATTCTCTTATAGATAATTGTTTAGTACTTCTTTCAACAAGTGAATATGAAGGATATCCCAATATTTTCAAGGAAGCATGGTTATGTGGCAAACCTGTAGTCAGCATGTCTCCGATAAGGTTTACAATGATTGAGAAGGAAAGACTTGGAGCATTAACAGAAACCATTGAGGAGACATTGATTGCATTGAAAGAGTTAATTGAAAACAAGGATATCTACAATGATGTTTCCAGGAGAGCAAAGATCTTTTCAGAAAAGGAATTCTCCCTTGAGAAAAACAGCTTGCATCTTGAGAGAATTTTACTTGAAACAATGAAGAAATGATATGTGCGGAATCTGTGGTATAATAAGTTTTACTGATAAAAAGATTGATGAGAAGAAGCTCATCAAGATGCGCGATAGCATGCTTCACAGAGGACCAGATGATGCTGGTTATTATATCAATAATAATGTTGGTTTGGCGCAAAGAAGGCTTAGCATTCTGGATACTTCAGAAGCTGGCAAACAACCGATGTTTACTGCAGATGGCAAGATCTGTATTGTATATAATGGAGAATTCTATAATTACATGGATTACAGGAATGATATCAAGGAATTCAACCTGAAATCACGCTCAGATACTGAGTATATTCTATATCTTTATAAAAAATACGGAATTGAAGAGACAATCAAGAAAATCAATGGCATATTTGCTTTTGCAATACTGGATATCGAGTGCAAGAAAGTATTTCTTGCAAGAGATAGATTTGGGATTAAACCATTGTATATATATGAAGGGAAAGATTTTATAGCATTTGCTTCCGAATACAAGGCTTTTTTCCAGCTTGATGATTTTACTGTTTCATTGAATGACGAACATTTCGCAGAATATTTCCTTTTCGGATGGATACAGGAAGGAAAGACATTGCTCAAGAATATAACTGTCCTTCCTCCAGCGAATTACATGACAATCGACCTTGCAGCAAAAAAAACTGAAATAACAGGATATTATAACCTAAAGCATATTAAAGAATTAACAGATATCAGTTTTTCTGAATCTCTTGAAAGGTTTGATAAGATATTCTCTAAAGCAGTTGAATCTCAGTTGATTTCAGATGTCCCTTTAGGCGTCTTTCTTTCAGGTGGTCTAGATTCATCTCTAATTCTTGCAAAAATGCATGAGCTTGTTCCTTCGCAAGTAAGAAGCTTTTCAATGGGGTACAAGGAAGAATATGCAAATGAATTCAAGTGGTCTGACTTTGCATCAAGAAAATACTCAAATGAACATTTCAAGACTGAATCAGAAAGTTCTGAACTTTTCAGCCTTTATCCTTATTGCACATGGATTTATGATGACCCATTGACTGCAGGAACTGGATTTTTTCAGATTGCCAGGCAAAGCAAACCAAATGCAACAGTAATGTTATGTGGTCAAGGTTCAGATGAGCTATTTGCTGGTTATACATCAGCTTACTATGCCAACAGGCAATATAAGTTAAATAAATTACTCTCTGCTTTACTAACTAAAACCGGCAGAAAGATCTTCAGCACTTTTTTTTCCAAGCTTGGCAAATCAAAGCTATTTACTAAAGCTGGCAGAAGGCTGAGATTTGAGCCAGCTATGATTGGTGCTTCTTATGCTGCTTCAATTCCAGAAGACCATTATATAGAATTCTTGAGAAACGTGAAGAGAGAGGACTATGAAAATCTTTTAAATTTATGGACACCATTATTTTATGAAAACAGTGATGACAGTTTTTTAGCTTCTTTCCTGAAAAGTGAAATTTATTCTGGTCTTCAGATAATTCTTCAAAACACTGACAGACTAACAATGGCTGCTTCAATAGAAACAAGAGTACCGTTTCTTGATAATGATATAGTGGAATTCGCATTCTCTCTGCCAGATAAATACAAAATCATGAATGGACAGGGGAAATACCTTTTAAAGGAATATGCAAAAAAGTATTATCCTGATGATTTCATTTACAGGGAGAAAAAGGGATTCCCTGTTCCTCTATTTGACTGGTACAAAGGAGATGATTTCATTAAGTTTCAAAGAGTTATAGAAACTCCAATGGAGGAAATTGATAAACATTTGAATCTATCATTTCTGGATAATTACAAGAGAATAATAGATTCAGGAGCAATGGGTCAGGCAATGGATGCGATTTATCCTGTATGGAGAATTTTCTGCATTAAAATATGGTGGAATAATTTGCATGATAATAAGTTATTATCTCTTGATGACTGGCTTGGTTATAAATACAGACAATATGTACCAGTAAAATGAAAGATATCAAGAAAATTCTTTGCATATCAATGCTTTACCCTCAACACAAAGATTCTCTTCTTGGCATTTTCGTTTCACAGCAGCTGCAGACTCTTAGAAAGATGTATAATGTTGATATACATGTCATTTGCCCGATAAGAACACAACCTCCGTCAAGAGCATATTCAAACAAATCCACCTTGAAATCATGGAAATCTGATATCAAGAAAATCCCTTTTGAATATACTGATGAAACTGGTATAAATGTTTATCTGCCAAGATTCTGGTCGCCGCCTAAAAGGTTCTTTCACTTCAGCTGGGGTTACTTATGCCATATGAAAATAAAGCATTTGCTTGAGACTCTTCTAAAAAAGAATCAATATGACATAATATTTTCTCATAATGCTCAACCTGCAGGATATATAGGTAATATATTGCAGGAAAAAGCTGATATACCTAATATCATACTTGTTCATGGTGAAGATATCCTGGGGCAGGACAGTCCTCCCCTGTTCAAGCTTCCTTTTGGAAAATGGGCTATTGGTAAAACATATGAAAAAGCAAAAATGGTTCTTACTGTTACAAACCGTAACCTGAATATTATCAAGAATTTATCTAACTCAAATGCAAGACTTCTGCATTTAGGAATCACTCCTCCATCTACTAGCAGAAAAAGAGAAATAATGTCTTCTGAATCAGTTAATATTATACAGGTTGGAGCTTTAGTGGAGCAGAAGGGGCAGAAGACTCTTGTTGAAGCAGTTGATAGATTAATAAACAGATTCCCTGATATCCATGTAAATCTTGTTGGTTCAGGATATTGCGAAGATGATTTGAAGAAGCTCATAAGCAAGCTTGATTTAAAGGATAAAATAGAACTCAAGGGAAACATGGAAAACAAAAGAGTATTTGATCTTTATGCTGCGTCTGACATATATGTCATGGCTTCATGGAATGAAGGTATAGGAATGTCTTATCTTGAAGCCATGAGTATGGGACTTCCAATAATAGGGACAAAAGGTGAAGGTGTAGAAGATCATTTCAGCTTCGGCAAAATTGGAATTCTTGTTCCCCCTCAAAATCCTGAATCACTAGCTGATGCAATAAGTTACATGATTGAAAACAAGAAAATCACAAAAGAAATGGGCAAGAAATCTCTTGAAGTATTCAATGAAAACTTCACATGGGAAAGATCGTGCAAGAAGTTATATGAATATATGCAGCAAGTTATTCAATAACCTTTATTTTCACTGAATTTATATAGACTTTCTTTAAAACCTTGCCATCCTTTTGCAGATCTGATTGAGTTGCACAAAGATTTTTCAGGACTTTCCTGTTTTGATCAACCATTATCATTTCACCAAATATCGAATATTTATTGTTCAAACTATCCTGTCTGTCTCCATCTTCCCTTTTATGCCTTGGACTGCAAATGAAAAACTGACTGCCTGCAGTATTATATAATGCAGTTCTTGCAGTTGACAATGTTCCTTCTTTATGTTTTTCTCGGGATATTTCGAGAGGAAGCATATATCCGGGATTTCCCATGCCGTCGTTTGAATCATCATAATCAAGAGTGTTATTATCTCCCCCTTGAGCCATAAAACCATTTATTATTCTATGAAAATACGTTTTTTCATAGAAACCATCGCTTGCTTGCCTGCAGAACTGATGAACATGATTAAGAGCAAGGTCTGGACGAAATCTGAATTCGATACTCCCAATATCTGTTTCCAGGATTGCATGAAGTTCCTTTCCTTTTATATTGATTTTCAACGAATTAGAGACTATATAATTGTCGAATTCCCAGAGATTTGGATTTTCAAGAAGACCTGCATAATAAGCTGTTATCTCGCAATCGCCTGACCTGACTGCAGTTAACCTTATCTCATCCTCTGTCTTCTCACCAGGTTTCAATATCTGCTCCTTCAGATTAGCTGGCTTAAGCATTTCTGCTATTGGATAAGATCCCATTTTAACTATAAACTGCTCTTCC
Organism: Candidatus Coatesiibacteriota bacterium; assembly: GCA_016927185.1. Classification (GTDB taxonomy): domain Bacteria; phylum JAFGND01; class JAFGND01; order JAFGND01; family JAFGND01; genus JAFGND01. The sequence goes on along the minus strand of JAFGND010000106.1, from coordinate 12,459 downwards.
CTTTCGATTTTATTATTTTTATAGAACACATCAAGATCCTCTATCTTTTTTATCTTATTTATGAAATCAAGTGTTGGAAACGAGTAATATGTTCTTTTCTTACCTGTATCTGCTGCATATTTGAATCCTATAAAAAGACTTCTGTGATCCACTTTTGGAATCTTCATGGTAATATTTTTCGAACCCTTGTTTTCAAGAATGACTTTAAGTATTATTTCATCACCAAGTCTGTATTGTTCCTTATCTGTATTTATTTGCAAAGAAATGTCTTCGGTAAACAAAGTACCGAAAATAAGACATACTAAAAGAATCTTAATAAACACTTCAATCTCCTTATTGTATTTTTACAAGTCTTATCAGTTGAGTTTTGTCTTCAGTCTTTATGCGAAGAATATATATCCCGCTTCCAATCTTTTCAGTATCAATGGATTTCCTGAAAGTCCCTATTCCATGATTCTGATTTATTAATGTCTTGATTTTTCTTCCTGTCATATCATAAAGCTCAGCAAGCATCAATCCACCCCTGCCTTCAATTGAATACTCAAGATTGAATATTTGTCTGAAGGGATTTGGAAAGGCTTTTGCTGAAAAACTAAAAGGAATCTTTTTCGCAATCTTCTTGTTGTTGAATCCAGTTTCCTGGTGATCGCAAATAATAAGCTTATCAAAATATATCGATCCCACATAATTCTTGTCCACCATTTTCCTTACAACAAGCGAATGGAATTTCTTGTCAGTTCCAGGAACATCTTTTAATGCTACAGAAACATATTTCCAGCCCCAGAAATACATGTAATCATATGCTACAACCATTTGATTGGATGGAGTATAGAACCAGAATTCAAGCCTGTTTCCTGAATTGTCTCCATAAACCCATAATCCTATTTCCTTTGTATCTTCATTTGCCCAGGGACCCAGATTATTCTGCCTGTATATCCTGCAAATGCCTTCTTTCAGATTCGTGAACTGGTATCTCAACTTCATGCTGTTATTACCACTAAAAACAAAATCATTGCTTGTTTCCCTGTATGTTCTTTCCGGATATGTCCAGGTTGTGGAGCCTGACTGCTCGGGATCCCACCAGTTTCCAGAATTATCCTCGAAATCATCAAGGATCTGGATATTTTCAAGGGATTTCTGATAACCAATTTTGAATACTAATTTATAATCATCTTCAGTTTCCCCTCCAACTCCATCATAATCCCCATCAAAGCTAGCTGAGTTTGAACCTTTACTTTCTTTTCCAACAGTTAATATATGAATGGTTCCTCTGTCCCAGCTTCCAGTTGGATAGAAAACCATTGTGTAATCATCACTCCAGTTGAATGTTCCCTGGGGAGTTTTTCCATCCACCTTGAAAGCAGCTTGAGTAGAATTTTTATCCATTGTTCTTGAAAACCTTATCTGAAGAGGAGCATCAGGTCTTATTTCTGCTGCATCCTTTGGATTAGTATATTGTATGTTAGGACAATTATCTGTTGATAATGTTTTGTCAGCAAAGGTGATTGTATTTGCAGAAACATTGATGGTAGAGCTTGATATAATGAAACCTGCAGAACGGTAATATATAGTATATCTACCTGCAGGAACATTTATAAATGCGAAGAAACCGTTTCCTATATCATCAAGCTGATAGAAATAGTTTGTTCCTTCTATCCATATCTTGCCTGACCTCAATCTGTTTCCGGAACCATCCCTTACAATACCAGCTATGCAACCTGTTGTCCATCTGTCACATTTGAAGTATTCCAGATAAGCCTGGACTATTGCCCATGCCTCTAATCTTAAATAATGGCAGTTTTGCAATCTTGGAATTTCTGAAGAATAGTCCCAGAAAGAGCCTTCTGAAAGAACTCCCGGCATTTCAAGTCCTGATAATACTCCAAGATGAAATCCAAGGAATGAATAATCACCTCTGTTATAGCCATTAGATGTTCTCAATGCCTGATAAATTCTTTGGGCTAGAATATCACCAGCATCCTTTGCCTGTTGCCACGCTGGATAACCATTATCTTCCCTGTATAACATCAATGTATAGTTAACCGTTCCATCATATGTATTATGATGAACACTATGAAACCAGTCAACTCCTGCTTCATTTGCGATTCTTACTCGTTCCGATAATGAGGGATTTGTATCACTCCCGAAATTCCCGTTTCTGGTCAGTACAACAGCTCCAGAACCATTCTGTTCAAGAAATTCCTTGAAATGAAGAGCTACCTCCATATTCATGAGTGTTTCAAATGGTTTTTCGCTATTATAATAGTCCCCATGCCCAGGATCTATGCAGAATTTCCTGCCATTAAGATCAATAGCAACCAAGGTTGAAAAAAACATGCAAACAAATAATATATATCTTGTCATTAAAAACTCCCTCAAAAAACTTCATAATGCGAACTGTAAAACTCTTGTTTTGTCAAGACTAATCATTTTCAGATTGTTATAAATTGCTGCCCTCTGTTTGTCATATTTCTTGACAAAAACTGCGCCTGCATCTTCCTGATTTACCAGATGCAAAAGGAAGTTCTTTTATCAGTTGTAATACCTGTATATAATGAATTTGAATTCTTGAGGAAAATATTAGAGAAAGTCCAATCAATAAATATTCCTGGTGTTTCAATTGAAATGGTAATTGTGGATGATTTCTCTACAGATGGAACCAGAGAGGATCTTAGAAAAATAGCTGATGAAAACAAAAACCTGAAAGTCCTTTTTCATGATAAAAACAAGGGAAAAGGTGCAGCACTTCATACAGGTTTTACAGCTACTGAGGGAGATATAATAATAATACAGGATGCTGATCTGGAATATGATCCTTCCGAATACCATAAATTGCTTCAACCTATACTTGATGGAAAAGCAGATGTTGTTTATGGATCACGATTTGCAGGTGGAGAACCACATAGAGTCCTTTTCTTCTGGCATTATGTTCTGAACAACATCCTCACTTTCTTCTGCAACATATTCAGCAACCTGAATCTTACTGACATGGAAACATGTTACAAGGTTTTCAGAAAGGAAGCAATTAATAGCATCAGTCTTATCGAAAAACGCTTTGGTTTTGAAGTTGAAGTAACAATTAAACTTGCCAGAAAAAAATGGCGTTTTTATGAAGTGGGAATTTCCTATTCAGGCCGGACTTATGATGAGGGCAAAAAAATAAGATTGAGAGATGGCTTAAGAGCAATCTACTGCATTTTCAAATATGGTATTCTGGGTTGACTATTATAACTGGATAGATTTTTTCCTGAACTCCCACTTTTATATAGTATATTCCTGATATTCAATATCTCTTTAAGATAAGAGATTATCTTTTCTCTTTGTTTTAGATGTCCCAAGACTTGTATTGAAATCTAATTGTAATAAAAAACCAGAATCAGTTTTTCATAATTATGATTGGAAAATTTGCTTATCAGAATATACACACCTGTTTACACTTTCTTAAAAGGAATTCTAAATACCTTTTCATACAATAGATTATTTTGAATCTAACATATTTCTTGACGATCTTTCAAGTTTTCAAATCCAATGCATGAAACAAATTCAAGGAGCAAATAATGCTGCAAAAAATACCCTTAAGCGATAATGGAAAACTGGTTCTGGCAAAACGTTATCTCAGGAAAGATGAGAATGGGCAACCTGTTGAAACACCTGAAGATTTATTCTTGAGAGTAGCAAAGGATATTGCTGAAGCAGATAAGAAATATAACGAAAATTTCGAAAAGACCGTAGAGGAATTCTATGAGCTTCTTGCAAGCCTGGACTTCATTCCGAATTCACCGACATTGATGAATGCAGGAAGGGAACTTCAACAATTGAGTGCCTGCTTTGTTCTTCCAATAGAAGATTCCATAGATTCGATATTCACTGCGATAAAGAATACTGCACTCATTCACAAGACAGGAGGAGGAACAGGATTTTCCTTCTCAAGACTGAGACCACGAGCTGATATGGTTTTAAGTACAAGCGGTATATCATCCGGTCCAGTTTGTTTCATGCAGGTATTTGATGCAGCTACAAAAGCTATAAAACAAGGTGGAACCCGTCGTGGAGCAAACATGGGAATATTGAGAGCAGATCATCCTGACATCGAGGAGTTCATTGTAGCAAAACAGGATCTGACGCAGCTTAATAATTTCAATATTTCAGTAGCAGCACCAGATGCTTTCATAGAAGCAGTGAAAGCAAACAGGGAATATTCTCTTGTAAATCCAAGATCAGGCAGGGAGATGAGTAAAATTTCTGCGAAAAAATTGTTTGATACAATAATCAATCAGGCATGGAAAACAGGAGAACCTGGTCTTGTCTTTATAGACAGGATAAATAGAAGCAATCCAACTCCATCTATAGGACCTATCGAGGCAACAAATCCATGTGGAGAGCAACCACTTCTGCCTTTTGAAGCATGTAATCTTGGTTCTTTGAATCTGAAGCAAATGCTTAGGAAAACAGTCAAAGGATGGGAAGTGGATTACGAGAAATTCAGGACAAGAATTCATCAATCAATTCACTTTCTGGACAATGTCATTGACAGAAGCAAATTCCCTCTTCCTGAAATTGAACAAATGGTTCAGAAGAATAGAAAAATCGGTCTTGGAATTATGGGATTTTCAGACATGCTTTATCTTCTTGAAATGCCATATAATTCATTGCAGACTGAAGAATTCGCAAGCGAGCTCATGAAATTCATACAGGAGGAATCAGACAAAGCTTCAATTGAGCTGGGAAAAAGAAGAGGAGTCTTCCCAACATGGAACGAATCTATATATGCTGGCAGGGATGACAGAAAATTCAGGAACTCTACAAGAACTACTATTGCACCAACAGGAACAATAAGCATAATTGCAAACTGTTCCTCAGGGATTGAACCTGTCTTTGCGCTTGCTTTCACGCGTCATGTAATGGATGGGGATACCCTGATTGAAAGAAATCCGATTTTTGCGGAAAAAGTGTCCAATATGGGAATTGATGTCGAAGCAGTGGTAAGTCAGGTGCTTGAATCAGGCAGATGCACTAATATAACAACTCTTCCTGAGTCCATAAGAAGACTGTTCGTGACTGCTCATGACATCTCACCTGAATGGCATGTCAGGATACAGGCTGCTTTCCAGAAACACACTGACAATGCAGTTTCAAAGACCATAAACTTCTCCAGAGATGCTACTGTTGAGCAAGTAAGAAATGCCTTCTTCCTGAGTTATGATTTAGGCTGCAAGGGAATTACAATCTACAGGGATGGTTCAAGAGAGGGAGTTCTGAGAACCAAGGATTCAAAAGTTGAGATAAAGGGTGAAGTCCGTAAACCCAGGAAGAGACCAAATCTTACTATAGGTGAGACTGAGAAGGTAGAAACAGGCTGTGGTCATCTTTATGTCACAATAAATTCTGATGAAAGCGGATTGTGCGAGGTTTTTGCTACCATGGGTAAGTCAGGAGCATGTGCCTCGAGCCATATAGAAGCTATTTCTAGACTGGCATCACTTGCATTGAGAAGCAGGATAGACCCCCTTGCAATTGTCAGACAGCTAAAGGGTATTCGCTGTCCTGAACCTTCAAAAACCATGCAGAAAGGTGGCAGAACCTTGTCCTGTGCTGATGGTATAGCAAAAGCCATAATGTCTTATATAGACAGGCACATTGCTGAGCTTTCTGCAAAATTTCAGACAGATCCTGAGATACCTGGACTTGAGCATGAACCTTCAACAAGAGATATAGCTGGCATGTGTCCTGATTGTGGTCATATCCTGGTTCAGGAAAGTGGATGTGCAATCTGCAGAAATTGCTTTTATTCCAAGTGCAGCTGATAAACGGTAAGATATGCAGTATAATGAACTTCCGATACTTTCTCATGCGGATGAGATCTCTGATGCAGTTAGAAACAACCAGACTGTCATAATAGAAAGTCCTACTGGAACTGGCAAGACAACGCAGATTCCCCTCATTCTCTACAGAGCAGGACTTATTGAGGAAGGCTCAATGTTGGGGATAACGCAGCCTAGAAGACTTGCTGCCCAGTCAGTAGCAGCGTGGACAGCAAAAGAGCTTGGGACTTCTGTAGGAGACATAGTTGGTTACAAGATAAGATTCGATGATGTTACATCCATTAATACTAGGATCAAGATAATGACTGATGGAATTCTGCTACAGGAACTTCAGCATGATCCTGACCTTTCACGATATTCCATCATAATAATTGACGAAGCACATGAAAGAAGCCTTAATATAGATTTCTGTCTTGGATTAATAAAGTGGATAATGCCAAGAAGACCTGATCTAAAGGTAATAGTGACATCAGCTACAATAAATCCTGGTGCCTTCAGCAGGTATTTCTCAAATGCTCCAATACTTTCAATTCCCGCAAAATCTCATCATGTAGAGATAAAATACAAACCACTGAGTTATTATGCTGAGCCAAAGAAAACTTCAAATGAGCTTATAAGAAAGATAAAAGAAGCTGTTGAGGAAATCGAAGAGATTTATCCTGATCTTCAGGAAAGCATATTGATTTTCATGTCAGGCGAATCTGCAATAAAATCAGTTTGTCAATCACTAAAATATGATTCACTAGCTTCGCATAAAAGATGGGTACTCCCATTGTTTGCAAGATTGAGACCTGAAGAGCAGGAACTTGTATTCAAGGAATCTTTAAATAAAAGAAAAATTATTGTTGCAACAAATATAGCAGAAACCTCCCTCACAATTCCAGGTATCAGGGCAGTAATTGATTCTGGCCTTGTCAAGCTTAGCTCCTTTTTCTCTGACAACAGGATATCATCACTCATCGAAGGACCAATTTCAAAAGCATCAGCAAAACAGAGAGCGGGAAGAGCAGGCAGGACAAAACCTGGTATATGCATAAGATTATACTCCAAGCCTTCATTTAATGAGTTTCCTGATTTCACTAAGGAGGAAATATTCAGACATGATCTTTCTGAAGTAGTCCTCAGAATGATCTCGCTTGGGATAAAAGAAGTCGAGAATTTCCCCTTCCTGTCAGCTCCTTCCAAAAGGAAATTTCTTGATACACTTGATCTTCTGAAAGAGCTTCAGGCAATTGATAAAAACAGAGATCTTACGGAAACAGGAGCAAGGATATCTGAATTTCCGATTGAGCCTCGTTATGGAAGAATGATAATAGAGGCAGTAGACAAGTACTGGTCAGTTACTGATGAAGTGCTTATCCTGACTGCCTTCCTTACTTCCAAGAATCCTTATCTGCTGCCAGCAGGTGAAGAAGAGTTGGCAAGAGAGGCACACAAGAGCTTCTACCACAGGACAGGAGATTTCATTGCATTCATAAGGTTATTCAGGAAATACACTCAATTTCAGGATTTGACAGAAAGAGAGGAGTTCTGCAGGAAATTCTACCTTGATAACAGGGTAATGGAGGAAATTGTAAATATTCATGGCCAAATGAAAAATATACTTGAAAACATGCAGATTCCTGTGCTCAAAGGTGGCTCTAATGAGCAGGTTCATCTTGCTGTTTCAACAGGTCTTCTGGACTACATATGCAGGAGGGAAAGTAAGGGCACTTATGCTAATCTTCACCAGGACAAGATATTCCTTCATCCCAGCAGCAGTCTCTACAAGGAAAGACCTGAATACATTATTGCTGGAGAAATAGTGAAGACCAGCAAGATATATGCAAGAAGCGTCAGTATTTTCAAGGAGGAATGGATAAAAATAGTTTCCAAATCACTGTTCTCAAGGCTTGTACTCAAAAGGAAAAGGGATAAATCAAGAATAGATGAGATTTTCAAACCTCCTTCCTCAATCATGATTCAGGGACTCAGAATTCCCGTTTTTCAAAGGAATCATCAGTTCATGGCTTTACTGAGAGTGAATGATTTCGCAAAATTGAACCCGCCATTTTCAACTGAAGAGGATGCTTCAGTACTTCTTAAAATAAAAGGAGCACTTGTTTTCGGAAGAATAGAATTCCTGTCAGGAACAAGACTTGACAGATTGCTTGTCTATATGGAATATATTGATTTGAAGATGGAACCTTTGTCTGACTGGCCTAAGTACAGGATATTCAACAGTAAAACAACTGCAAAGGATCTTATTAAATGGTTGCCTTTTATTTTGTATCCTGTTGTAAGGAAAGTGAAAGCAAAAAAGGGATACTTGCTTGCTCTTACTTCAAACGGGAAGGATAATTACTGGTTTGAGGCAATGCACAGATTCACTGATTGCATATATTCTTCAAGAAATGCTCTGGCTGAATTCATAGAAAATGCAAAGACATTATCCAGGGAAGATAAGGCACTGTGCAGGAAAATACTTAATAATCTCAAGACCATCTCTTCAGAAACTGGATCAAACGGTTTTTAGTCGAAAAGATCTTTAATCTTGTTTTTTATCTTCTGTCTGGTTCCAATTTCAGGCTGTCTGTATAGCTCGGGATGCTTTCTCTTGTGATATGCTCCCCATTTTTCATAAGCTTTTTCAAGGCTTCTTTCTAGATCCTCGGGAGTGAGGAATTCTGTCCTGATTACTGACTTGTAATTGCCATTGAAACTGTCCCAGGAATCTTCAATAAGCCAGCCTTTTTCCCTGTATTCTTCGTATGAAGGAGTTCCAGGGAAAGGTGTACAAATTGAGAACTGCACAGTATCAGGCTCTGAATCAAGTGCAAACTGTATTGTCTTGTCTATTGTTTCAAGAGTTTCTCCCGGAAGTCCAAAAATAAAAGTCAGATGCATCTTTATGTCAAGCTTCCTTGTTATCTCTATCACCTTCTTGACTTTATTGAGATTCAAGTTCTTGTTGGATCTGTCAACAATTGACTGTACTCCTGATTCAACTCCATACTTCACAGCATGCATTCCTGCTTCCTTGAGTTTCACAAGCAAATTCTCGTCCATTAGATCAGCTCTTGCCATCATGCCCCAAGGTATTGTATGGAGTTTATTTTTGATAAGAGCTTCCCCCAGTTCAATCATTCTCTTGTTTCCAACATTAACAGTATCATCATCGAAATAATATGATTTTATCTTGAAATTATCAACAAGCCATTTCACTTCTTCAGCTACTCTGCTAACGCTTTTTGTCCTGTATTTTCTGGTTGAGTTGGGAGTCCCGTCTTCATACATGATAGCTGGCCATGCACAGAATATGCAGTTGAATGGACATCCCCTTGAAGTCCATAATTGTGCGGAAGGAGATGGCATGCACCATGGATTGTCGAAGTAATTACTCATTGGCAGAAAGTGATACGCAGGTCTTGGAAGATCATCGAGATTCTCGAGAAGTTGCCTGTATCCTGTGAAGGCTGGTAATTGTGCACCTTTGTAAATCAACCCCTTGCAGAAAGCTAGTGTCTTTTCTTCTTTCAGTGAGATAGCAAGTTCCTTTATTGTCTGTTCATACTCCCCTACCATTACAAAATCAACTATTTCATTTTCTTTCAGGAAATCAGGCTTGAACATTGGGGTATGAGCTCCGCAGAATACTGTTTTTGCATCAGGAACATGTTCTTTTGCAGTTTTCGCAATTTCCAGATCGTATTGAATTGATGGAGTGGAAACTTCGAAAACTATCAACTCAGGATTGAATGAAGATATTTTCCCGAGAAAATCTTCTCTGGACATTCCCTCTGCAACACCATCAACAAGCAGAACATCAAACCCACTATTTTCAAGAATGGAAGCAGATTCAGCAAGAAAGTGAGGAAACGGGATATATAATGAACGACCTAGATTTGGCTCATAATGCTGATAATGAGGCCATCTTGAACCAGCTCTTACTCCCCAGAATTTTGTATTGCACTTCTCAATATTGTTTCCATTGTTATCTTTCAAAGGATACCAGGGAGAATTTCCGAGAAAAATCTTCATCTTGCCTCCATATTTATTCATGAGCATAAGAAGAAAAGACTGTTCAAAAAGTCAAGAAATGAACTCTTTAATTTATCCTTACAACCTTTTTTTGCTCATTTCCAGCTTTTATTATATAAACTCCCTGCTCCCAGCTTTGGGTATCAAGGACATGCTTGCCTTTGGGGAGGTTCATTATCAATTGACCAGTCAGGGAATAGATTACTCCTGATGATAGCAGAGAAATCGTAAGTCTGTCAGTAAATGGGTTTGGAGATATTGAGAAATCATTGCTTGGAACGTAATTAGCTGATTTATTATCCTTGAAGCCAGTATATCCATACGTTTCAATAGCATAAAGACAAGTATCATTACTTCCAATATAAGCGACTCCATCTGAAACACAAGGGGAGGAGTAAATATCATTGCCTGTAATATATCTCCATTTCAGCATTCCATTTGAGCAATTTATTGCATAGAGATAATTATCAAAACTTCCAATATAAACAACTCCATCTGAAACACAAGGGGAAGATCTAACATTAGTATTTGTCTTATATCTCCATTTTAGAGTCCCATCTGAGCTGTTTATTGCATAAAGATAATCATCATAACTTCCCCAAAAAACAACTCCATCTGAAACACAAGGAGAGGAATAAACCCAATAACCTGTCCTATATCTCCATTTAAGAGTTCCATCTGAACAGTTTATTGCATAAAGATAATAATCTCTACTTCCAATATAAACAACTCCATCTGAGACACAAGGGGAAGAATAAACAGTATTACCTGTCAGATATCTCCATTTAAGATTTCCATCTGAGCAGTTCATTGCATAAAGATAATTATCATTACTTCCAACATAAACAACTCCGTTAGAGACACAAGGAGAGGAGTAAATTTCATAACCTGTCAGATATCTCCATTTAAGAGTCCCAGTTGCGCTATTTATTGCATAAATATACCAATCCCTACCTCCAACATAAACAACTCCACCAGAAACACAAGGAGAGGAGATAACATCATTAACTGTCTTATATCTCCATTTAAGAGTTCCATCTAAGCAGTTTAATGCATATAAATAATCATCCTCACTTCCGAAAAAAACAACTCCATCTGAGACACAAGGAGAGGAGGAAACAGAACTACCTGTCCTATATCTCCATTTAAGATTTCCAATTGAGCTATCTAGTGCATAAAAATAATCATCATAACTTCCTACATAAACAAATCCATCTGAGACACAAGGAGAAGAGGTAACATAATAACCTGTCCCATATCTCCATATCAAATCCCCAGGAGCTGAAAAAACTATACTAGTCAAATAAAAAATAAATACAACAATTATAAAGGTCTTCATTTTTACCTCCTTAGTATTCTAACTTACCTTTACTACCTTCTTGGTTTCTGTACCACTCTTCACAACATAAACTCCCTGCTCCCAGCTTTGGGTATCAAGGACATGTTTTCCTTTTTTGAATGAATGTATAGATTGACCAACAATGTTATAGATAGTTCCTTCAGACGTGCTGTTTACAGTCAGCTTGTCTTTGAAGGGATTGGGATATACATCAAGCTTTGCTGGTCTTTGTTTCCTGGTTTCTGTCCTTTCTTCAAATCCTTCCTGTCCACCATAAATGTAAAGTCCACCTGCACTAATAATATATAATCTTCTACCAGGACCAATTAAAAGATTAAAACCATTGTGCATGAGATTCTCAATTTTATAATATAGATTTCCATCTGGCTTAAAACAGAATAAATTAGTTTCTCCAGCAAAAACAAATATCTTATTTTCTGCATCTATTGTAGACCAGCATGGATTTTCTGCCAGATATTTTTTCCATAATAGTTTGTTTTTGGAAGAAAATTTATATAAATTCCCTTTTAGATGTGAAATACAAACTATATCACCATTATTGTCTATAGCGCATGGATGAAATTCTTCTGTTGTATCTTCCATCTCTTCTGAGTACCATTTTATATACAAATCTGGTGTTATAGCAAATAACCTTTTTTCAAAAACACTATATACGGTGCCATCTTTTGCTATTGAGGGAGATGATGCATAATGTGCTTCCAAGTCTCTATAGGTTCTATCTGTTTTAAATACTACTAAGTTATCACTATTTGAAAAATATATGTTTCCATTATCTCCATAAGAAAAATAATAACCTCTACTAAAAGGATATGGAACTTCCTCTTTCCATAGAAGATCTCCGTTTTTACTATTATATGCTAAAACATATTTTCCTCCAGTCATAAGATATACTATACCCTTATCTACAAAAGTTGAAATAGCTCTTCCTCTATCCATTTCTCCTTTTTGCCAGATTATGTACCTTTCCTTTCCATTATATGCTACAAGGTAATAATCCTCATATGGGAAATATAGTATGCCTTCATCATCTATGCATATATTCTGTTCTCCCCAATCTCCATCCCCAAACTCCTCTCTCCATTGAAGATTATCATTCTTTATTGAGAAAAGGTAGGTTTTTTCTAAATTTGTATATGGATTTGCATTATAAACATATAATGTACTGTCTTCGGATATTACTGCTGAAGTATTAGGTTCTACTTGTATTTGATAGGAAATGGAGCAATTTTTACTTTTTCCTATTGAGAATGAAATCCA
>JAFGND010000105.1 GCA_016927185.1 Candidatus Coatesiibacteriota bacterium | reverse complement strand
TAATTCTTCAGCAAGTTATAAAGCAGTTAATTTGGGAATCAAAACCAGATCATCAATTACTATAGGTTATCCTGGTTTTGTTTATGTGTGTGGTTTGGATGGTTATCTATATTGTATAGGAGACAAGACAGGTTTTTCTGATAACAAGAAGACAAACAAGCTTCCCTCCCCATCCTTCTCTATCTCCCCCAACCCCTTCTCATCCCGCTTAACACTTTCCCTGCCATCATCAGGGGCAATCTATTCCCTTACTGGTCAATTGATTATGAAGTTAGAAAAAGGCAAGCATTCTATTGATACTAGCAGCTGGAGAGAGGGAGTTTATATAGTAAAGGCTGGTAAAGAAAGCAAGAGAGTAGTGAAGGTGAATTAAGGAGGCAAGCAATTTATCTTTCACTAATCCCTGATTAGCACAAAGAATACTGAATATTTCAGCAAAGTGCAACCATATCTTATCAAGATTTTTGCTGAAATAATTCCCTGCCATAGAATCCATTCCGAGGTTTTTACCATGAAAAATCTTTTTCATTTCAAAGCACTATTTTCACTGTAAACTGTAAATAATTTTAACGATGCTGTATTTTATTGACAATAAACATATTAAGTGACTGCTATAAATTTTTTTTACAAATCCAATAGGAAAGACTCAGATGGGGTATTCTCTTAAATTATTGATTTGCAATAGTTTGCATTTTTGGCATATTACATGCTATAGAATAGTGTAAATCAGAAAATAAAAAATAAAGGAGATAAAATGAGCGGTAAAATCTTATTAGTCGACGATGAAGCTTCCTTGAGAAGAAGTGTTTCTTTGGGTTTGCTTCAGAAAGGTTATGACACAATTCCATGTGAAAATGGCATGAAAGCACTTGCTGCAATTGATCTGTTTTCAAAAAAGCAGGTAGATCTGAGCTTTGCAATAATTGACTTCAGGCTTCCTGATATTGATGGGGCAAAACTCCTGAAAATAATAAAAAGCAAATTCCCAAGCCTTCCTGTTATAATAATTACTGGTTATGGCAATGAAGTAGTAAAAGGCGAGGAAATGGATGCATTCCTGGATAAACCATTCTCTGTAGAAGATCTTGCTGACCTGCTTGAAAAAATCCAGAAAAAAGAAGGTTCTGCAAAAAAGGAAGAAAAGCAAGTAAAAACAGAGAAGAGTGTCGGTGGTTATGCTCTCCTTAGATTCAATAAAGAAGCAGACATGGTTGAAACCTACAAAAATCTGTATTTCATGGAGAACATACTATATTGTGATGCAACAAGAGGTGATTTCGATATAGTTGTTTTCATGCAATGCAGCGACAAGGACAGCCTTGATAAATTCATGAAAGACAATATATTAAGTCTTGAAGGATTGGAATCTTGCAGCTTCATCAACATAGAGAGACCAGTACTGAGCGAAGTCCTGAATGAGATAATAGGCTCAGCTGAGGATGTACTTGGAAAAGGCAGAGACGAGGCAATAGAAAGCACTAACAGGAATTTCAGAAGAAGCGCTTCATCATACGTTTTCATAGAGATTGAAAAAGAGAAACTTGAAAATATATATCCAACTTTGTTCTTTAATGATAATGTTGTAAGTTGCGATTATACAAAAGGTTGCTTTGATTTCGTACTTCTCATGAAAGGAACCAGCTTCTCTGAAATAGATTCTATAGTGAACAACAATTTCAAGTCTCTTGATGGAGTGCTGAGAATTAAGGAATGTCCAATAATAAAGCTTTTCAATATTTAAAAGGATGGGGAAATGACAGGAGAAAAACAAAAGGAAAAAGATATAGGAAAACGAGACTTTATAGACTTCAACGCAGCGTTATGGAAATATAACGGAGAGAAGGGGGCAATGATCCCCCTTTTGCAGTTAGCACAGGACACTTATGGTTATATTCCCGAGTTCGCAATTGACAGCATAAGCGAGATAGTGGGAATCCCTTCAGCTGAGATTTATGGCGTAATAACCTTCTATTCGCAGTTCAGGCTGAAACCTTTCGGCAAGTATTTAATAAGGATATGCGAGGGCACTGCATGTCATGTGAATGGTGCAAAGAGCATTCTGAGGGCAATTGAAGATGAACTTGGAATAACAATAGATGAAACTACTGACGATGGAATGTTCACATTTCTTTCTGTTGCCTGTCTTGGATGCTGCAGCCTGTCACCAGTTATGATGATAAATGAAGACACATATGGCAGGCTTACTCCAGCAAAGGCCAGGGATATAATCAGAAACTACAAGAAAAATATAAAAGAGGTAACCGCATGAAGAAAATCAAGGTTGGACTGGGCACCTGTGGTATTTCTGCTGGTGGAATGAAAGTATATGAAGAACTTGAGAAGGAAATAGGCGAGAAAAATCTGAAAGTGGATCTTTGCGAAACTGGTTGCATGGGAATGTGTTACAAGGAAGTTCTAGTAGAAGTCATTGACGAAGATGGAACTTCAAGTCTCTATGGGGAAGTCACTTCCGATAAGATAAAAGGCATAATCAACAATCATATCATGAAAAATCAGCCAGTTGAAGAATGGATTGTAAAGAATGAAAAACCAAAGGAAGATGACACATTTTTCGCAAAACAGAAGAGAATAGTTCTTCGGAATTGCGGTGTAATAAATCCATCTTCCATAGATGAATACATAAATGCTGGTGGTTATAAGGCACTGGAACTTGTTTTAAAAGAGTCCGATCCAGTAAAACTTATTAATACAATAAAGGAATCAGGCTTGAGAGGCAGAGGTGGGGGAGGATTTCTTACAGGAATGAAGTGGCAATTTGCTCATGGTGCAAAAAGTGATAAGAAATACGTCATTTGCAATGCTGATGAGGGTGACCCGGGAGCTTTCATGGACAGGAGCGTTTTAGAAAGCGATCCCCACTCAGTTCTTGAGGGAATGATAATTTGTGGATTTGCAATAGGTTCTGATGAAGCATATATATATGTAAGAGCTGAATATCCCAGGGCAGTCTACAGACTGAAAAATGCCATAAAGCAGTCTCATGAAAAAGGGTTTCTTGGGAAAAACATTCTTGGAAGCAGATTCAGTTTCAAGATAAAGATAAAGGAAGGTGCAGGAGCATTTGTTTGTGGCGAAGAAACTGCATTGATAGCCTCAATAGAAGGCAAGAGGGGAACACCAAGAATAAGACCTCCATTTCCTGCAAACAAGGGCTTGTTCGGTAAACCTACAAATATAAACAATGTAGAGACTTTTGCCAATGTGCCATGGATTATAATGAATGGGGCAGAAGCCTTTGCTTCTCTTGGAACTCCCAACAGCAAGGGAACCAAGGTTTTTGCTCTTGCAGGCAAGATAGCAAGAGGTGGTCTTGTAGAAGTGCCAATGGGTATTACAATAAACGAGATAGTTCATGAAATAGGTGGGGGAATAAAAGGCAACAAGAAATTCAAGGCTGTGCAGATGGGAGGACCATCTGGCGGCTGCATACCATCATCAATGGGAGCTCTTGAAATAGACTATCAGCAGATAAACAAGACTGGTGCCATAATGGGTTCAGGAGGACTGGTTGTTGTAGATGAAACAACCTGTATGGTTGACATGGCCAAGTTCTTCCTGAGATTCACTCAGAATGAATCTTGTGGCAAGTGCACTTTCTGCAGGATAGGAACAAAGAGAATGCTTGAAATACTTGAGCGCATTACTGATGGCAGGGGAGAAAAGGATGATATTGATTTGCTGCTGGATCTTGCTGACACTATAAAGAATAATACTCTTTGTGGACTTGGACAGACTGCTCCAAATCCGGTTCTTACAACAATAAAGTATTTCAGGGAAGAATATGAAGCTCATATCTTCAACAAGAAATGCCCTGCACACAGCTGCTCGGCACTTGTCAATTACAAAATAGATGCTGAAAAATGCATTGGCTGCACGTTGTGTGTAAGGAATTGCCCTGTAAATGCGATTACTGGAGAGAAAAAGAAACCTCATTCCATAAATCAGGAAATCTGCATAAAATGCGGAAAATGTTTTGATATTTGTAAATTGAATGCTGTCATAAAAGATTAAGGGAGAGTACTTTAATGGAATTAATAGAAATAAAGATAAATGGTAAAAGTGTTTCATGTGAACCTGACAAGACAATACTGGAAGTAGTCAGGGAAAACAAGATTGATGACATACCAACATTATGTCATGATCCCAGAATAGAACCCTATGGTTCATGCTATGTCTGCGTTGTGGAAGTGGAGGGTTTGCAGAAACTAGTTCCTTCATGCTGCAGTCAGGTATCAAAGGGAATGTCTGTAATAACCAGAAGCGACAGGATAATGAAGGCAAGAAAAATGGCACTTGAGCTTCTGCTTTCAAATCATTATGCTGATTGCATTGCCCCATGCAAGAAGACCTGTCCTGCTGGTGTAGATGTACAGGGTTACATTGCATTGATCGCAAACAAGAAATACAAGGAAGCCATAGCACTTATTAAGGAAACAAACCCCTTACCTCTTATATGCGGTCGAGTTTGCGTAAGGGAATGCGAGATTGCATGCAGAAGAAATATACTGGATGAAGGCCTGGGGATAGATTTCCTGAAGCGCTATGTTGCTGACATGGATATAGAAGATCCCTGGCAACCATCTCTCAAGCCCTTGAATGGCATGAAGATTGCAATAGTTGGAGGAGGACCAGCTGGACTTACATGTGCCTATTACCTGAGAAAAGAAGGTTATTCACCTGTTATATTCGAAAAGATGCCACATCTGGGAGGAATGCTCAGATACGGAATACCTGAATATAGATTGCCTAAATCTATGCTGGACAAAGAAATAAAATGGATAACAAACATGGGAGTTCAGGTTTATACAGGGAAGGAACTTGGAAAGGATTTCACCATATCGAGTCTCAAGAAAGACGGTTATAATGCCATTTTTCTAGCATTGGGTGCGCAGAAAGCCAAGAAAATGGGAGTAAAAAATGAAGAGAATATAAAAGGAATTGTTGGTGGAATTGATTTCTTGAGGGACTTTGTTAATACGGGAAAATCTGAAAAACTTAAAAAAGTTGTAGTTATTGGAGGAGGAAATACTGCAATTGATGCAGCAAGAACTTCTCTAAGACTTGGAGCGAAGGAAGTGATAATACTTTACAGGAGAACGCGAGAGGAAATGCCTGCAAACGCAATAGAGATAGATGCTGCATTGCATGAAGGAATTGATATAAGATACCTGTCAGCCCCTGTAGAGATAATAGAAAAGAAAGGCGTCTTGAAAGCATTGAAGTGCATAAAGATGAAACTTGGCGAGCCAGACAAGTCAGGAAGACGATCTCCAATACCCATAGAGGGATCAGAATATGATCTTGATTGCGATTATGCAATCTCTGCAATAGGTCAGGATATAGATTTGTGCGGTATTAGGGAAGATTGCGTTCTGAAAACCACGAAATGGAATGGCATAGTTGTTGATGAAAATTCTCTCTCAACTGATGAGAAAGGGATTTATGCAGGCGGAGATGCAGTAACAGGTCCGAAGGCAGCAATTGATGCCATTGCTCATGGTTTAAAGGCAGCCAAATCAATTGACAGATTCCTGAAAGGAGGAAATGGTTCAGGAAATGCAAGGGAGTTTCTGAGCAGGAAAGATGCATTCGGGGACATTTCAATGCTTGAATTCGAGAATACTGAAAAAATGAAGAAAGAGGAGATGCAGGAGCTTGAGCCTGAACTGAGGATCAAGTCTTTCAAGGAAGTGGAGCTAGGTTATACAAGCAAGCAAGCTGAAAGAGAATCAAGCAGATGCCTGGAATGCGGATGTAATGAGTATTTTGACTGTAGCTTGAGAAAATATGCTGATGATTACGGGGTAGATATAAGCAAGTATCTGGGTGAAGTAAGGAAATACAAGGTTGATAAAAGCCATCCTTTCATTTTGATTGATTCCAATAAGTGCATATCATGCGGAAGATGCGTAAGGACTTGTTCCCAGATTCTTGAAGTATCAGCACTTGGTTTTATAAACAGGGGCTTCAGATCTGTTGTCAAGCCTGCAATGGAAAAGAAACTTCAGGAGACAAACTGTATATCCTGTGGTAATTGCATTGATACATGCCCTACAGGAGCCTTGTCAGAGAGACTTCCTGCAATAAAACCTGCTCCGTTCAGAGGTATTGAATATGACGGTATATGCAGTTTCTGTTCAACAGGATGCAATCTTAAATATAAAGTAATGGGTAAAGATCTTTTCACTGTAAAGAATGCTTCCGGGGATACGCATAACAGAGGCTATCTTTGTGTGAAAGGAAGATTCGGCTACAGATACATGCTTGATGACAGGAGAAATGGAAAAGCTCTCATGAACAAGGATGGTAGGTTTGCAGAGACAGATATTGAAAATGCAATTAACGAAATCACAAGGAAACTAAGACATTATCAGAAGTCTTTTGGCAATGACTCTATTGCTGTTTTTGCATCATCTGGAATGACTAATGAGGAACTTTATCTTCTCCAGAAGTTCACTAGAACTGTCCTTAAGAACAATAATATATCAAGTCTCAGCAATCTGCTCAAAGGAGTTGGACTTAACTCCCTTGATAGAATCATGGGATTCACTTCATCAACAACAAATACAGATGAATTTGAAAATGCTGATCTGATAATGCTTGTCAATACTGATCTTGCCAGTGAAAATCTCGTGATGGAACTCAAGATAAAGCAGGCAATGAAAAAGGGAGCAAAATTAATAGTACTATCTCCATCAGAAACTTCAATATGCAGGACAGCTGATTTATGGATTGATCTGAAGAGAGGTTCCAGTACTGCACTTTTCTGTGGGCTTATGAATGCTCTCATGCACAGGGAAAAGACTGATACGGAATTCATAAAGAACAGAACTGAAGGTTATGAAAACTTGAGGAAATCGATTTCAGGAATAAGCCCTTCAAATGTACTTGAAATGACAGGGATAAATGGGGAAAAACTGGACAAGCTTTTCAATATGGTAAGCGACAACAAGAATCTCATAACTGTATATAATATAGATAGATATGCAGACAAGTCAGTTGATGATATAAAGGCTATTACCAGTCTTCATGCAATAAAGGGAAGCCTGTGCAGGAAGGGAAATGGAATAATAGTGGTCAGGGATTACTGCAATTCAACTGGTGTGCTTAATAATGGTGTATCAACAGAATATTTGCCAGGTTTTGTGGGACTGGATGAGACTGACTGGATAAAAAAGATTTCAGATAAATGGGAAACAAATCTGACAGATATTTTCAGGAAGAATGATATCAAGGCAAAACTTTTAAATGGTGCAATAAAGGCAGCTCTCATTTTCGGGGAAGACCCACTTTGCGATGTTTCTAACATCAAGTTTTTTGATAATATAGAATTCATGGTGGTTTCTGATATATTCCAGACAGCTACAACAGAAAGAGCAGATATATTCCTGCCTATGGCAATACCTCTTGAATCTTCAGGTTCATATACTTCCTGCGATGGAAGAATACAATATTTCAACCGGGTGAAAACTCCTGAAAATGAATACGAAAACTGGGAAGTTATAACTGGACTTTATGAAAAGCTTGGCAGCAAAACCTCTTTTAAGAGTGTAAAGGATATCAATAGTGAAATCTCTTTTATAAACAGATGTTACAAGAATAAAGAAACCGGGTTTCTGTCTCTTGAAGAAGTCATGAAGGATATGATTATGCTTGATGCAATAAAGATAAGCTTGCAGACTTTCAAACCCCAGAAGATAAGTTATATTGCATCAGAGAATAGCTTTAACTTGACAATAAAAAAGCTTCTTGATGTTTAGGTGATAAGAATTTTAACACTGGATAAAAAAGTGGCGAATACAAGCAAGATAGAGATAGAATTAAGGGAGAGAATAAAAGAACTGGAATGCCTTTATAATATCGGTTATGAGATAGAGTATAATCAGGACCTTGCAACAATTCTTCTCAATTCAACAGAACATCTTGTAAGGGGATTTCAGTTTCCAGAGATAACAACTGCCTTTTTCACTCTTGATGGAAAGATATACAGTAAAATTGAAATTCCAGATTACAAGCTTAATCACGTCATGAGCGAAGAAATCACTGTAAACGGCACAAAAAGAGGTAGTGTTGAAATTGCATATACAAGGAAAGCAGAATTCCTTTTTGAGGAGGCAAAACTCCTGAAGGAAGTTGCAAGGATGATTGCAAAATCCATAGAGAAGATAGAACTTCAGGAAAAACTTAAGAATTATGTAGACAAACTTGAGGAAATGGTTTCCAGCAAGACACTTGAAATAGAAAAGGCAAAGAAACGGTTCGAGCACATGTTTGAATACGGTCCCGATGCAGTGGCAATATCAAGGAAAAGCGGGGAGATAATAAAAGCCAACAGGGCTTTCTACAGAATGCTTCAATACCCAATAGATCCAGCAGTAAACCTGAATTATCTGAAGGATAAATTATACGAGAATATTTCCATATTGAGACCATATATACTAGGTCAGCTTGAGAAACATGGCTTTCTTGAAGGTTTTGAAATGACACTTGTTGACAAGTATGGAAATCCATGTCCAGTAATAGGTTCATTCATAACAATAGATGTGGATGGAGAACAGTGCATTGAAGCAGTTTTCAAGGATATAAAACTCAGGAAGCAGCTTGAAAAAAGGCTGATAGAGCAGAATGAGAATCTGGAGAAGATTGTCAGGGATAGGACAAAGGATCTTGAGACAAAGAAGAGTCAGCTTGAGAAGAAACATAATGATCTTCTTCTTGCAACAGAGAAACTGAAGGAGAGCAAGAACAGGCTTCAGACTCTCTTCAATGCAATAACAGATACTGTTGTTCTTATGGATAAGGATTTCAACATAAAGATGTCTAACAGGGATGATATTAAGAAGAATGCTGATCATTTCAAGAAAATCTTCCTTGCTGATTCCGAAAGCGGTGAATCTCCAATAGATGCTGTTTTCAAGAACAGGAAAGAGGTCTCAAGGGAAATCAAGGTGGGTGATGATTTCTTTCTTGTACAGGCATATCCTATATTCTCTTCAAAGAATGAAGTGGAAAGCGTACTGGGATTTGCCAAGATCATAACAAAACAGAAAAGCATAGAAATGCAGCTGTATCAGACTGATAAGCTTGCATCTATTGGTCTTTTGGTATCCGGTGTAGCACATGAAATAAATAATCCGAACACTTTTATAAGAGGTAATATAGCAATTGTCCAGGAGGCCATGAAGGACATAATACCTTTGCTTGATGATGTTTATGAAAGCAGGAAGGATTTGAAAATCGCAAGGCTGGACTATGAAATATTCAAGGAAAATATACTAATACTTATTGATGACATGGCTAATGGTGCAAACAGGATAAAAACAATTGTAGAAGACTTGCGGAAGTTTGCCAAGCGTGATGACGGATTGAAGGAAGACCGAATAGACATAAATGAAGTGATTGAAAGCTGCATAAGGCTTGTTCACAATCAGGTAAAGAGAAATGCTGAAATAATCACAAATCTTGAAGAGGGAACTCCTGTATTCATAGGGAGCAAGCAGAGAATAGAGCAGGTTATTGTTAATATAATTCTTAATGCTTCACAGGCAATACAGAAACAAGGTCAGATAAATATAACAACATTGACTGATTTCAGGAATGAGGAAATAATAGTAAGAATTGCAGATAACGGAATCGGTATGGATGAAAATATAATGAAGAATATTTTTGATCCCTTTTTCACTACAAAAAAGAATAGTGGTGGAACAGGATTAGGTTTATCAATTGCATATGGAATTGTAGAAGATCATGGAGGAAAGATAGATGTAGAAAGCAAAGTCGGTAATGGTACTGTTTTCATAATTCGTTTTCCTTTCAGGTCAGGAGATAATAAATGAATAAGGTTTTAATTATTGATGATGACAAGGCTGTTCTTAATTACTTGAGTATACTTCTCATGCAAAGCGGTGAATACCAACCTGTTACACTATCTGATAGCTGCAAATCATATGACATGCTTCAGAACGAAAAATTTGATCTTCTTCTTCTTGACATGGATATGCCAAAAGTGAATGGTCTTGATATACTTAAATTCATATTTGACAACAAGATAGAAATAAATACTGTAGTCCTTACAGGGGTAGAGGATGTTGAGCTTGCAGTTTCTGCAATGAAACTTGGTGCGCATGATTATATAACCAAACCTGCTGATCAGCAATATCTTCTAAAGGTAATGAGTATTGCCATAGAAAGAGGCAATCTCAGCAAGGATAAGTCAAAGGTAAGCAATGGAAAAACAGAGCTGGAATATAATCAATCAGCTTTCTCGGATATAATCACGAGTAATCCCAAGATAATCAAGCTGTTCCATTTTGTAGAGAAACTTGCACAGACAAATAACACAATTCTAATTTGGGGTGAAAGTGGCACAGGGAAGGAGCTTTTTGCAAATGCAATACACAAGATAAGTAGCAGATCCAAAAAGGCATTTATTGCAGTAAATGCAGGTGTCTTTGCAAACGAGCTGTTTGCATCTGAATTTTTCGGGCATGCAAAAGGGGCATTCACTGGAGCGGATGCCAACAAGAAAGGTCTGCTTGAAGAAGCAGATGGTGGAACATTGTTTCTTGATGAAATAGGAGAACTTGCTCTTCAGATACAAGTGAAATTGTTGCGTTTTCTTCAGGAAGGTGAGTTCTTCAGAGTTGGCTCCACAAAGAATCAAAGAGCTGATGTCAGGATAATAGCTGCAACAAACAAGGATCTTTTCGAGGAAATAAAGAAAGGGAATTTCAGGAAAGATCTTTTTTACAGGCTCAACATGAATTCAATATATCTTCCTCCACTGAGAGAAAGAGAGGGAGATGTAGAAGTTCTTTCGTATTATTTCCTGAAAAAGTTTTCTGAACTCAATAACAAGAGCATAACAAAGATTTCTTCTGCCGTATTGGACCTCCTGAACAACTACAGTTTTCCAGGGAATGTAAGAGAATTGATGAATATAATAAACAGCGCAACAATAATAGAGACATCAAATGAGCTTCACAAGAAATCACTTCCACAGTATTTCCTTCAGAATTTTTCCCTAAGTGATGAAGTCTCTGCAAAGGATTTGAAAACCTTGAAAGAAATCGAAGCTCAGCATATAAAGAAAATTCTGATATATACCAAAAACAACAGGACAAGGTGTGCACAAATACTTGGTATATCAAGAGTTAACCTGATTGCCAAGATCAAAAGCTATTCTCTTGACAAGGAGAACTGACAAGACTTTAAATGAGCATGATTCTACTAATCCCTTTATTCATAGGCTGTTTCGTAGCACTTCTTCTTTATTACCTGTCTCACTGGTGGGGATTTGTTCTTATTTTCACCTGGATTGGGTTTTCAATTTCTGCAGGTCAGATTCTTGCTATATTATTGAAAGCCAAAGACAAAGACATTGGAAGAAGAATTGCCATTCTTGCCATATCACCAGTATTTCTTGTATTTCTTGGCATAATTCAAAGAGAAAACCTGCAACTTGAAGAGACAATATTCTATCTGGGTTATGGTGTATTTACAAGAGTACTGATACATTACGCAATCGCGAAAATACTCGGTCCATTCATATGGGGAAGAGGTTTCTGTGGATGGGCTTGCTGGACTGCTGCATTACTTGAATGGCTTCCACTGAAGGAGAATCATAAAATCCCTAAACGATTGACATACATAAGGTTTCCCGTTCTTGTTGCAGGCATCCTTGTTCCCCTTCTATTCATATGGAGCGGATACGATTACATTAATCTTCACATTGATGAAAGCAATGGAAAACTCCATCAACTAATCTGGTTTCTTGCTGGAAATGGTTTATATTATCTTGCAGCAGTTATACTGGCATTTGTTTTCAGAAAGAAAAGAGCTTTCTGCAAGATTGTCTGCCCTGTCTCCCTGATAATGAAACTTCAGAGCAGGCTTGCACTTATAAAGATGAAGCCTTCTAATATTCCATGCAGGGAATGTGGATTATGCAACAAGAACTGCCCCATGGATATAGATGTCATGAGTTATATATCCAGAGGCAATAAAGTAAGTTCTACAGAATGCATACTTTGTGGTAAATGCAAAAATTCATGTCCTTATGGAGCAATAGCATAGAGAAGGGAGACAACTCCCTTCCATTTCATTGAATATCAACGTATTTGAATGTTATTGAAAAATCGCCTTCAGGTTGTATCTGAATACCAGGTTTCATATTCCCCAATTCCTGTAACTTCTTCAATTCCATGCCTTTTTCATCAATATTGATTTCCTTTTTCGTATTTCCATCTTCCTTGATAATTATAATCTTCTTGTATTTCTTTCCTTCACCTTCTGTATCATTATACTTTTCCTTTTCATCACCTTTCACGATTATAATCTTCTTTGTGCCTTCTTCATTTATCTCAACATCATTATTTTCCCTCTTTATTATTATCTTCTTGTGTTTGCTTCCTGCATCCTTACCTGGAATTTCCTTTTCATTCAGAACATCAAGCATTTTCTGGGTAAGTTTGCCAGTCTTATCCTTGTCAGTAAACGCAATCAATTTATAGTCACCATATTCAACATTATCGAAAACTATCTCAGATTCACCTTCTTTCAGTGTCTTGCTTTCAAGTGGAGCATCCTTAACGAAATCAGCATTTTCCTTATAAAGATTTACGATTATATTTCCCTTCTTCATATCAGCATCTGTAAAGTTAATCTTTATTGAACCTTTCTTCTCATTATTCTTGTTTCCTATTGTCTTGATTTTCAATACTTTAAGGATCACCTTGTCTTTTATATCCTCGCTGTTCAGTATTGCTGCAAATGATATAACAAGCAATCCTCCAAGAATACCTATTGCTGTTTTCTTCATAATCTCTCCTTTCACTTTAATGAAACACTTGTTTGGAGCAAATTTAATGCCAATTATGAAATGCTCTTTCAGACAAGTTTTCTTGAATTATCCAATACTCCATCAAGTCTTTTTGCCTCATATGAGGTACCTCATTCAGGGTGAGGTATAAAAATACTGCCTTTTAACAGCAGAGGTAATTATCTGGCAAGCATTAATTTAGAGACATGACCGTAAACATATGCAGGAAGCACTATATCAAGGAATCTTTTGAATTCATTAGATGAGCAGTGTTCTGAGTACGGAATGTAATGATAATGCTCGTTATAAGAGAATGTACCCTGCCAGCCAGTGGGGATTATTACTACATGATTGTCTGGATTGAAGAAGAACCACTCTGAACTGAAATATCCCATTCCATAGGCATATATATTAGTGATTTTCTTGTCAGAAGTAATATATTTCAGATCCTGTATCTTGAAGCATTTTCTCATCTTGTCTGGTACATATATGGGACATGAAAGAGCTTCAGAAACTGCACAAAGAAGTTTCTCCTTGCCCAAAGTATATATGCCTATGAAAATTTCCTTGTCCTTGTTTGCACATGCAATGCGGACTGCTTTTTTTATACAGGATTCCTGTGACGGGAAATCATAAATCCCCTTGGCAGAATAATATGTATCATCTGCAATGACGTAATCATATGGCTTGTTTTGAATTAACCATTTCTCAATGGATTTATTCAGCCTGAAATCACCAGTATGGAGGATTTTCTTATGCTTGTATTTGAAAAGAAACATGTATGCACCAGGGCAGTGGTTTGCATCATGTGTGCAGAATTCGAAATCACTGAAACAGTCATACCAGCAGTTTTCATCCGCTGTCAAAACACTCTCACCATTTATCTTGCATAATTTCCGAAGAAACTTTCCAGTAAGATCTGAGCAGACTATCTGACCTTTGTTCCAGCCTTCATAAAGCCCGGGTCTGTGATCAGAATGATAATGGCTAAGGAAAAAGACTTTGCCATCTCTTCC
This sequence comes from Candidatus Coatesiibacteriota bacterium, assembly GCA_016927185.1. Lineage (GTDB taxonomy): Bacteria > JAFGND01 > JAFGND01 > JAFGND01 > JAFGND01 > JAFGND01. The sequence continues at coordinate 19,445 of JAFGND010000105.1, read as the reverse complement.
TCCTGAGAATGCATCTACAGAAACAATCTTCTTGAAGTCACTAAGGATTTTTTCCAAAGTCATCACTTTTCCTGTTTCGTTTTTCCATCATTCTTCTTTGAAGCAAGTTCCCTGTCCTTCTTTTTTATGTAATCTATGAACTCCTTCCATTCCTTTGCCTCGACTGCTTTTGCCTTTACAAGTGCGTCTGACATACTGCTCAATGCCTTTATCATCAGATCCGTATCAGTGCCATTTGCCTTCAGGAAATCAACTATCTTGTCACCAGCTTCTTCCTTCTTGTTGTCAACGAATTTTTCGAATGCGTCTGCAAGATCCTTTCCTGATTTATAACCGGCTTCCTCAGTAAGTTTTTCTATAACTGCCTTGCCAACCAATTTCTCTGCACCTTTAGAAATATTCTTTACCTCTTTATTGATGTTCTTCTCCAGATTCTGGCAACTGCTTGCAATAAAACATATTACACTTATCATTAAAATGCCAGCAAGCATCTTTTTCATTTCATACTCCTTGACTAATATTTTATTCAACTGTTATTTAAGTAAATAGAGATTATGCACTTTCTGACCTGTCTGATCCTGTGACCATGTTGCAAAGAAGTCTCTATTCATCAAACCGCATCCAGCAAGCGAACGTCCTTTTGGTTTCAGCTGACCTTTCAGTATTCCTTTCCTGTCGCACCACTTGAATGTCCCGTCCTTTTCCAGCCAGAACAAAGTATCATCATCTGAAGCGAACTGGATTACTGAAGCCTGGCTTACTGGTATTGAAAACATCATGGATCTGCTTTTCCAGTTGTAGCATTTTATGAAAGCATTATCCTTGTCTCTTGAAACATAGGCTATACAGTAATCAGAAGGATACAGAAGCATTTGCGATCCTGCAGGGATACTTAAACTCTTCAGATTAAAAACCTCTTTTTCCTCTTCATAAATAATGCTGTTTGTTATATGAAAGACCTTATTATGGTGCATAACCAGATGTCTGGGATCTACTTCCGAGATTTTTCCAGGAAAAGTCTCATTAAAAACCGACTGGCTGTTTACCGAAGAAAATATCTTTTTCCTGTATTTGTTATGCTCAGTCTGTTCCGAAATGGCAATTACTTTCAGATCATATGATGCAACAAGAAGACACTGGATTCCAGGGATTTGCTCCCATCTGTAAAGCACGCTATCTCGCTCGAAAACCTCTACACGCACTCTTGGTGGCAAACCATGCATAGGGTAAAGCCTGCTCCATAAAATCCTTCTATCCTTGCTGTCAGTGCTGTACCAGTAGGTCTGCTGGAGAACACCCAGTGTATGAGCTTGTTTTCTTATTGGCATGCAACGATATATGATTTCCCTGTAATCATTGCCTAAGGATTTCTGCAGTTTTTCACTGTTGAGATTTATATTATCAACAAGCACTGTCTCCTGTTCGCAGTCTTTCTTCATATCGAAAAACGTTTGTGCAGAAAGTATCAATACTGGTTCTGACAAATGGATACTTGCAGCCAGAAGCAAAGTGCAAATAAAAATCATGATTGTCAGGTTCAGATTAAGCTTATTTTTTTCAAGTAAAATCCTCTATTGATGTATCCCTCCTTTTTCACCTCCTTTCTTCATCTTTCCATATTTTATAAGTGACCTTTTGTTGATATTTTATATAAAGTATTGATTTATATAGTATTATAGGGCAGTTAAAAAATAGGTTTTTGAATGGGGAGTTTATGTTAAACAATTTTCAAAGTTAATCGTGGAAACAACTTTTTATTTCCTTAAGTTCCAGATATCTCATTTCCTTTCCCAATACTTCCATTAATATTACTTCCCCATAAGTCAGTCCATGATGTCTAGGGGCTAGATTATTCCAAAATCATTTTCCTCTTGACTCATTAAGCTTAAGTTTTCTATTATACTTGATAGATTATCAGGAGGTTCTAATTATGAAAATGGGGATCTTGATTTCAATCATGTTGCTATTGCTGAGCTCAGGCATTCAGTCAGAAGAAGCTAAATATTTCGTGACAGGTTCTTCAACCGGTTTTGTCAGGTGTTACAGGATAAGTGATGGAGCATGCATAAGAACTCTTGCAGGTCACTCCTCAAGTGTCTGGTCAGTGGATGTCAGCTCATGTGGTGAATATATTCTTTCAGGAAGTTCTGATGGAACAGTTAGATACTGGAGATTCAGCGATGGCAAGTGCCTTCTTGTATATAAAGGTCATAAATATAATGTAATGAGTTCTGTTTTCTCGCCAGATGACAGGTTTGTTGCATCTTCAGGAGAAAGCGACAATCCAAAAATGGATGCTTCCAAGCATTCAGTGAAATACTGGGAAATCGCAAATCCATCAAATGAAAAGACTTTCGAAGGCCATACTGACATGATAATTTCAGTAAAGATAAGCCCTGATGGAAAATATATAGTATCTGGAAGTGGTGACATGACAATCAGGTACTGGGATATTGAAACAGGAAACTGCCTGAAGACTTTTCAAGGGCACGATTCCCCTATAATGTCTATTGCAATAAGTCCTGACGGCAAATATCTGCTTTCAGGTGATCACAGTAAAACAATGATTTACAGAAGACTTGAAGATGGTGTCATACTACGGAAATTCGAAGGGGCAAGTGGCTTCAATGAAGTATTGTTTTCCCCTGACGGGAATTACGCTCTTGGAGGACAGTTTGATTTTTTCTATTACTGGAGATTAGCAGATGGAGTGAAAATTTTCGAATTCAAGGATGATTGCAGTTGAATGTCTAGCCTTGCCATCAGTTTTGATGGCAGCAAATGTCTTTCAGGAACTCTTCGCCAGTCAAATTACTTTGATTTAACAGACGGTCATTTAATAAAATCATTCAGGAATAACTCTGATATGACAATAGAGTCAATTTCCTTCAGTCCATTGCAGGAAACAGACTTTGATAGTAACTATAAAACTTCATCGCTTCCTTCCAAATCCTTCTCCATTTCCCCCAACCCCTTCTCCTCCAGATTGTCTCTCTCCCTGCCTACTTCAGGGGCTATCTATTCCCTGACCGGTCATCTGATTATGAAATTAGATAAAGGTAAGCATGAACTTTATACAAGCAAATGGAGAGAGGGAGTTTATATAGTGAAGGCTGGGAAGGAAACAAAGAGGATTGTAAAGATTAATTAAGGAGTTTAAAATGAGAAATCTTTTAATTATTATAATTCTGCTATCATTAGCATCTTCTCTTTTTTCAGCTCCAGGGGATTTGATATGGAAATATCAGACAGCTTACAGTGAATCCTCTCCTTGTGTCTCTGATGGAGTTGTTTATGTTGGGGCTTATCATTATCTTTATGCAATAAACTGCTCTGATGGAACTCTTAAATGGAGTTATAAGACAGTTGATTATGTTTACTCCTCACCTTGTGTCTCAGATGGAGTTGTTTATCTTGCAAGTGCTGGTGTTTATGAAGGCAGTTATCTTTATGCACTGTACTGTTCAAATGGAACTCTTAAATGGAGATACCCGATACTTTATACTGTTTATTCTTCCCCTTGTGTTTCAGATTGAGTTGTTTATGTTGGAAGTTATGATTGGTTCCTTTATGCAATAAACTGCTCTGATGGGACTCTTAAATGGAGATATAGGACAGGTAATACTGTTTATTCTTCCCCTTGTGTCTCAGATGGAGTTGTTTATGTCGGAAGTACTGATAATTATCTTTATGCAATAAACTGCTCAGATGGAACTCTTAAATGGAGATATCTTACAGGTGGTAATATTTGGTCCTCTCCTTGTGTCTCAGATGGAGTTGTTTATGTTGGAAGTAGTGACAATTATCTCTATGCAATAAACTGTTCAGATGGAACTCTTAAATGGAGATATGAGACAGGTGATTATATTTCCTCCTCTCCTTGTGTCTCAGATGGAGTTGTTTATGTTCAAAATGGTGAAAGACATATTGAAGGTAAAGTATATATTTATTCAATAAACTGCTCAAATGGAGTTCTGGTTTGGAGATCTGAGACGCAGGGAGCTCAGATCTCTTCTCCCTGTGTCTCAGATGGAGTTGTTTATATTGGAAGTGGTGGTGTTTATGATAGTGGTTATCTTTATGCCATAGAAACAATGGAACCAGGAGATACTGTTATTAAAGTCGATACTCCTAACGGAGGAGAAAAATGGCTTATTGGCACAGTTCATGACATTATTTGGGGAAGCATGTATGTTGATTCTGTTTCAATAAAATATAGTACTGATGCTGGAAATCAATGGATAGATATTGCTGAAGTGCCGGCTGGTGAGGGTATTTATCAATGGACTATACCTAATACTCATTCAAACAGGTGCCTTATTGAAGTAACTGACTTGCATGGAACAACTTCTGACAGAAGTGACAGTTTTTTTTCAATAGTTGATATTCTTGATATTACAAGTAAGAAATCAGGTAAATATTTACCAAGGCAGTCCTTCTCCATTTCCCCCAACCCCTTCTCCTCCAGATTGTCTCTCTCCCTGCCTACTTCAGGAGCAATCTATTCCCTGACCGGTCAGCTGATTATGAACCTCGATAAAGGCAAGCATTCTATTGATACAAGCAAATGGAGAGAGGGAGTTTATATAGTGAAGGCTGGGAAGGAAACAAAGAGGATTGTAAAGATTAACTAGATTGAAAAGCGCAGGATTTCCCCTGTGCTTTGCTCTTTCTAACCCTCATCATTCCTCCACTTCTAATAGAGAGAAGAAGGAATTATGAGAGTATATAAACTCAATCCCTCTATCATTGAGAGAATCAAGAAAGAATCTTTTCATATAAACAATCTTGTAATTAGAATTCTCTTGCTTCCTGATAACTTAGTTAAATATTTCAAGGGGCTATAGCATAATTCTTTTCTTGACATTATTGCTTCATACTGAAGGTTTTACTTCATGGATTCAAAGACAAGGTTTTGCAATCACTGCGGTCAGGGCGTTTCTGATAACTTCGTATTCTGTCCCAACTGCGGAAGAAAAGTATCAAAAGAGGAAGAAGAAAAAGTAAAAGTCCCCCAGAAAAAAGCTGCAATTCCGCAAGCCTTGAAAGAAGCACTTCCCCCCAAATATGATCTTGTCGAAAAAATCGCATCTGGCGGAATGGCAATTGTCTACCTCGCTATTGATAAGGAACTGAACAGAAAGGTAGCAATAAAGGTTCTTCTTGATAGCTATGCTGAAGAAGAGGAGCTTATCGCAAGATTCAAGAGGGAAGCACAGATTGCCGGCAAACTGAGGCATCCAAATATCATACCAATTCATGAAATAGGAAGCAACAAGGGTTATCATTTCTTCGTGATGGACTATCTATCAGGTGGAACATTAAAAGACGTTCTCAAGGAAAAAAGAAGACTTTATCCTGATGAAGCAGTCCCTATATTCAAGAAAATGTGCGAAGCTCTTGCTTATGCTCATGATCAGGGGGTAATCCACAGGGATTTGAAACCTGCAAACATAATGTTCGACGACCAGGGAGAGGTTTACCTTGTTGATTTCGGAATAGCAGGAATCGCTGGTGAAAAGAAACTTACAATGACAGGGGATCAGATGGGAACTCCCCAGTACATGTCTCCAGAACAGGTGCAGGACTTGAGAAAAGTTGATAACAGGTCAGATATTTACAGCATGGGAATAATATTCTATGAAATGGTTGTCGGGAAATGTCCATTTTCAGGAGATTCTGCTGCAACTATACTTTACAAGCAGGTTCATGAAGAGCCTACCGCAATAACGCTTCACAGAAGGGAAGTTCCCCGGCTTATAGATGAAATTGTACTGGTATGTCTTGCAAAGGAAAAAACAAAACGTTTTTCTACAATGCATGAGCTCTTGCTCTCACTGGAATCAAAAAGAGTTCCTGATTATCTTCTGTCAATAAGATACAGATCTGAAAGAGATACAATTGCGCAGACAAGAGTGGTAGATAGTGAGGGTAACAAATTCACTTTGAGTTTGTTCCTTGAATGGCTTCAAAGCAAGACTATAGGAAAACCGGTGTCCACCCTGAGACTGCTTTTGATTGCAGCGATATTCATAGTATCTGCGATTATTTATACAACTTTCTTCTCATACAGTTCCGCTTTTGAAGCTGATTTCTCTAATGTAGAGAGTATACCACCACCTCAGGGAGTAGATACGAAATTCAATACAAAGGATGGAGCTGAGATGCGCTGGATAGCTTCTCCAGGCAGTTTCTCAATGGGATCTTCCATGGGAGATGAGGATACAAGACCAATCCATACAGTTAATATGCATGGCTACTGGATTTACAAGCATCTGGTTACATGCAGCCAGTATGTAAAATTCCTTAATGAAGAAGGACTTGACGAGGAAGAAATAAAGGATCTTCTGAGCCTTGAAGTAAACGAGTATTTCATAATGTTCAAGGATAAAGTATGGCAGGTAAGAGAGAAAATGGAGAAATACCCGGTAGTTGGGGTTAGCTGGCTAGGTGCAGTTGCTTATTGCAAATGGGCAGGAACAAGATTACCAACTGAAGCTGAATGGGAATATGCAATGAGAGGCGGACTGGAGCAGAAGGCATATCCAAAAGGAGAACATCAGGGACTTGGATACTATAACCTGCTCGGAAAGATAGACGATGATGTATATAACAAGAGATCTCCAGTAAATGCTCTTGATCCAAACAAGTACTTCATCTTTGATCCAGTAGGGAATGTTTGGCAATGGTGTTATGACTGGTATGATCCTGCTTATTACTCCAAGGCAAGCGGACTGGATCCGAAAGGACCGAACAAGGGCAGGGAAAAAGTCATAAGGGGAGGATCATTCAAGACTCATTTCCTCAGTGCAAAGGTTTTTGTTAGAAACAAGACAGCTCCCACTACCCAGGCTGGAGATCTTGGATTCAGATGCGTCCAGTGAAATGAATTTCGATAATTATTATTCATTGCTGAATATATCCAGAAATGCAGATATAATTGCCATAAAAAAGGCATATATTGACCTTCTTCATAAATACTCACCAGAGAAATCTCCAGAGGAATTCAAGATATTGAGAAAAGCTTATGAGACATTGAAAAATCCAGTAACCAGAAAAACATATGATGCAACATTGAAGTTTGGAAACATATATTTTGATCTGTATGATAGAGCCAAGCAAAGTTTCGATATGGAAAACTATGATTCCTCAATAAATTGCCTGAAGAAATTGATTGTATTATGCCCGGAAATAGGCGAATTACATTATTTCCTTGGCATTTCATTCCTCAGGATTAATAATTTCAGGCAGGGATTGATGCAGGTAAACAAGGCAATTGAATACGAACCAAAGAATCCCCAATTCAGGCATACAAGGGGAATGCTGTTTGAGGAAATTGATGAAAAAATAATGGCTGAGGAAGAACTTAAATATGCATACGAACTGGATCCCAATAATATCAAATACTTCTTCGATTATGTAAATATCCTGAGAAAATATACTCATTATGATGCTGCATTAAACATGCTGGAAAAGAAAGTAGTTAAGTCAAAATCTCCTTCCTATGAAGATACATATTTCTATTTCAATATAATAAGGATATGCTTTGAAATGGGAGATTTCGACAAATTCAGGGAAGTCCTGTCAAGATTCAGTCTGACTTCCACGCCTGCCTTGTGCTTTCATTTTGCCGAAAACTTCAAGCCACTGTTCAATTATATAATAGAGTTAGGGGATCTGGCTTATGCAAACGAACTTTACAAATGCATCTACTCGCTCCAGAAGCCAAACATCTCATATGAAGAGGGTTTCAATGAATTATTGAGGAAAACAAGATCAAGAAAGGAAATAGACTATCTTTCTGCTGATCCCTTGTTTCCGGATGTATTATTAAAAGCACTTGAAGAGCTAATCGATACAGAGCATACTGGGGAAAACATGAATGTAAACCTTTTTGAGGATTCATTCAGGGCAAATCCTGATGCAGCTTTCTATGCTCTCCAGAAAGTGAAAGTCAATTGCGAGACAATAACCTTCATGCTTTCAAGGAGAATAAATTACTGGCTGCATCAGATAAAGAAATGGCAGGCATATCAGAAGGAAATCTCTGTTATGTACGATGATTTAACACTGAATCCTGTGTTGAGAGATTTTTTCAGAAATCTTGCAAATCTGAAGAATACTCTTGTTCTGAAAAACAAATGGAGAGAGGTTGAAGAGGCTCTTGGCTCACTTGACAGATATGATGTAAAGAACATGCTATATAAGATAACAGTCTGCTATCCTGCTGTTCTTGAAGTCCACAAGGATGAGATCCTCCTTCTGGGCAAGGGATTGTGGGAAATGCCTTTGTATGAAAAAGGTCAACCTGCATACTGTCACAAATGCGGAAACCTGGTTTTCCCATCATTTTATAATACTCACAGGAGATTTTGCAGGGATTGCTATAATCAGATGATAGAAAAAGGCTTCATATCAAATCTGATTGACAGTCTGCTCAACTTGCTGAGGAAGAAATGAATAATACTGATGAGAGATTTTTCAAATGGGCTGACTGGATTATCGAGCAGTCAGGAAAAAGGGATTTTTCAGAAGCATGGTCATTCACTCTGGGACATGCAACGCTCAAAGTAAGTATAGAGAAAGACCTGCTGGATAGCGTTGATCTGTCAAGATACAGTGCCTTCATTACAAATGAAGTACCTATGCTTGAAATCCTTTTCTTCAAGATCCCGTTTCCTGAAAACTGGGAAAGCACAAGGGAAGTGGAGGAAAGAACTGGATATCTCCCTGACGGAACTTTCTTCACCTTTCTCTGGAATGTCTTTGGAGTATGCAGAAACAACATATGCTATTATGGACTTCTTCCTTATACTAGCCCTGATATGGTTAATTCCTTGAAAACCTTCAGTATGATGCTTGATAATTCCTTCAGAGTATGCTTTTCATACATGTTCACAAGATGCAATCAAACTTTCATTCACGGAGCTGGAATAATAAGAAACAATCTGGGTTTGATATTCACTGGAAAAAGCGGTGCAGGAAAAAGCACTGTGTCAGGATTTTCCAAGCAATTTCCTGTCATAAGCGATGATTTGCTTGTTGTCTCCATGAACGGGAATTATCCCATGCTTCTTGGTTGCCCCTTTTTCGGGGATTACAGGAATTCCCCCCAGATGGAAGCTCCCCTTCATGCAATATTCTTCCTTGTTCAAAGCAGGGACGACAGAATTGAAAAAATAAATGGCTTCAGGGAATTGCTGTCCTCAATAATGACACTTTCTTATGGCAGGGATACAAACAGGTTTTATTTTGACTTTGCAGGCAGTCTTTTCGAGAAAGTACCGATCTGGAATTTATATTTCACTAAAAGCGACAATTTCTGGAAAGTTATTGAAGAAAGAATGCCTGAAATCAGGGAAACTTAATTCTTCTCCTGCTTAAGCTTAAGACCTTTCTGATAATATTCATCTGCCTCTTCGTTTTCTTCCAGTTTCCTCAGTATCTCCGCAGCAATCATATATGGTCTGTATTTGTCTGGAAACAACTTTATCAGAAGCATTGCAGTTTCCCTTGATTTATCCAAAAATCCCATGCTTTTCAGGGATAAAGCCTTGTAAAGCAATGCCCCATAATTACCGGGTTTCTGCTCAAGCACTGCATCCATATATTTAACAGCCTCTCCATATTCCTTCTGGGAATAATGAAGATATCCAGCCCAGAATTGTGCATGCCAGCTTGTTGGATACCTGTCTATGAACTTGTTTAAAAGCAGAAGAGCTTGATTCCTGTTTCTTCTCGCTACAAGAAGCCTCATCACGTGATAATATGCATTAGGGGTAGGATTTTTATCCTTGTTGAAAAGCTCTATATAGGTTTTTGAATTTACAAGTATTTTTCTTGCCTCCCATATTTGAGATAGCAAGACTTGATTGTTGGGGAAGATCTGAAGTGACTTGTCAATAAGGGATGAAAGATCCTTCTTCTTTCTGGCTTTTGTTGCTGATTCTATAAGCCATGACCATTGCCATGCATCAGAATAGAAATACCTCGCTTTAGACATAAGAACATAGGCCTGTTCATAATTCCCCTTGACCATCTCACTTCTTCCAAGAAGAAGAAGAAGCATGCATCTTTTTTCACCTCTGACATTTGCTATATCATCCGGATTCAGAGTATCCCCATATTCCTTCCATATTTCATTATATACAAGTTCCCAGTTATCAGTTCTATCTGCAAGTTTCAGGAAGTCTGCAAGGAAGTCAGGTTCCTTCCTGCCATCCTTGAAAAGATTGAACCACTTGTTCCAGAGTTCCTTATAGGATGAATTAAGACCTGCTTCAATAAGCATCTTGTCATAGTTTTCTGCATAAATTCCTTTTGCAAACATAAGCAGAAATATCAAATATAGTTGCCAAAAATCAATATATCTCAATCTTTTACACCTGTTATGAATTTTGAAGTTTATCATACAGACAAGTCTCTCATGAACTTCCTTCTTGGCAAGCAGAAAAAAGATCAGATTTTCGATTTCGTTTTGATCTTCTTCATAGGAATGCTTCTCATTATTGTTTCCCCTAAGTCATTGACATTCGAGGATTGTGCTGAGCTAGCACTTTCAGCCCAGACATTAGGTATTTCTCATCCTCCAGGTTATCATCTCTGGGTATTGCTGGCAAATTTCTGGCACAGGATATTCCAGAACAGGACAATCCTTACCAGCACGTTATTCTCTATTGCAATGTTCATGATGGCTTTATTCTTCATAAGTTCATTCTTGAAAAGATATAAAATGAAAGTGAATTACAGATTGATGACACTTCTTCTCGTAACATCAATTCCAGAGGTTTTCGACCAGTCTTCAATAACTGAAGTATATTCCCTGAATCTACTCTTTATTATAATTCTTGTTTATTTATTATGGACACCAAGACCTAATTTTTATTCCTTCCTGATTGCATTTTATCTTTTAGGACTTGGAACTGGAGCACATCAGACTGTATTGCTTTTCTTTCCCTTCGCTTTATGGGCAGCTTTCTTGTCTCCATACAGAAACAGACTGAAATTCTGGTCACTCATTTCTTTCATGTTCCTTCTTGGAATATCATTACACTTGTATTTCCCGCTTATTTCTATAAACAAAGGCACAATACTCTGGGGTATGCCTGATAATTCCACAAGATTCATGCAATTAATAAAAAGAACTCCCTATCAGGATACTCCATTCACCTGGTCAATCCCTGCTTGGATAAAAATGCTGAAATATCTGATAATTTACTCTGCCAAACAGCTGGGACCTGTTGTATTGCTATTGATACTTCCTGCTGCAAGACTTGCAGGCAAGCACAGGAAATCGCTGTTCATGCTGCCAGCATTTCTATGGGGACCATTACTCGCTCTGTATATAAATTTCGAACCTCCTGCAGTATCAAGATTCATAAACGGGGTTTTCTTTATTCCTTTCCTTGTCTATATTGCATGCCTTTGCCCTTTCGTAGTAAGAGAAATATCAAAAAAGTGGACAATGTTTGCTATAATCGGTTTGTATACATGGTCATTGTTTCTTATCGGAGTTAATGTATACAAATCGCTGCCACTCAGGTATCCGCTTGCAGTGAAATATGCAAAGGATACTGGACGTTCATTGAATTTCAGGGGAACTTATATAATGTATGCATATGGCTCACAAAGCTCTTTCCCACTTTATTACTTGCAGAAGAGGGAGTTTTTCAGACCTGATGTGAATATTCTTGATTCATCAGGATATTTCCTGCAATCTGAATACTACGGACCGAAAAGCAAAAAGGGAAGAAGCCAATTGCTGAAGGATTATCTTGTATTCAGGGATTTCAAGGATACAGGGATAAGCCTGAGTTATCCCCACAATCTGCCAGGAATAGTTTACAGGATTTCAGGATTTGTCTATCAGCCTTTTATGACAAGTGGAGCAGATCCATTCATCTTTATAAATCCTCCTCCCGCAGTTGATACGAACGATTTCACCTTCTGTAATATAAGGGCAAATTACCACTTCTACAAGGGAATGTCATATATTCAAAAGGGAAATGAGACAAAGGGCAGGGAGCATATAGAACTGTCATTTGACACAGGTCTTGAAGCTGATTATCTGAGATATTACTATGCAAAATACAAGATGGAAAGGAATGAACTGAAGGATTTTGAAGCACTTGTAAGAAAGGGGCTTGAAATCATGCCTTCATCAGACAGATTATATAAACTGATTCTTTCCTTTCATCTTCAAAATGACAACAAATCTGCATTCAAGGAATGGGTTTGGAGGGCAAAACAGGCATACCTGAACAGGACTCCTTCCTGGCTTACTGCTGCAGAATCTATTGCGAATTCGGAAAACACTCAATTGCTGGATATGATAAAATACCTGTACATGCTGGAAGCATATAATAAGATAGCTAATATTCTTGATGAAATAGACAGAAGACTTACTCCATATCAGAAACAGGCAATAGCTGCAGACAAACTCTTGATTTATCTTTATATACACGATTTGAACAGCGCAAAACTCCTTATAAACAGCTATCCTCTGGAGAATATAGAGGATGAGAGAATCAGGGAACTTTTCAAGCTCTATAAATCATGGTACAAGATGGCAGAGGAATCTGAATTGCAGATAAAAACTAATAAATGACAGCCTTATTGATTCATCTATGCAAACAGTTATATCTGAAACAGAACTCTTGACATTATTTCATTTAAATTGATGACTTGAAATATGGAAAAACAATTACATTCACTGGTGTTTCCTGTTTACAATGAAGAAGGAAATCTTAATGAGTTGTATGAAAAAACGACATCAATTATTGATTCTCTGGATGAATATGAATTCGAAATGATTTTCGTGAATGACGGCAGTTTCGACAGGACACTTGAAATGCTTAAGGAATACGCAAGCAAGGATAACAGGATAAAGATAATAAGTTTCTCCAGGAATTTTGGTCATCAGACTGCCATTACTGCAGGGATAGATGCTTCACAAGGACTTACTGCCATTATACTGGACAGCGATTTGCAGGATCCCCCTTCTCTCATTCCCAAAATGATTGAAAAATGGAAAGAGGGATATAATGTAGTCTATGCAAAGCGGTTGAGAAGGAAAGGTGAAAGCTTTTTCAAACTGATAACTGCGAAATTATTCTACAGAATGCTATATCTGGTGACACGAATAAATATTCCGCTTGATACAGGGGATTTCAGGCTTATAGATAGATATGTTATAGACTGCCTTCGTCAGCTCCCTGAAAGAAACCGATACATAAGAGGTCTGGTTACATGGATAGGTTTCAGGCAGACAGGAGTCGAATATGAAAGGGATCAGAGACATTGGGGAAAAACAAAATATCCTTTCGGCAAGATGATGAAGCTGGCGCTGGATGGTATATCTTCTTTTTCAGTACTCCCGCTTAAATTAGCTTCTTATTTTGGGTTTGCCATGGCATTTTTTTCGCTCGTTTATATATTGTACATTTTTTATGTGAAATTTTTTGCAAAAGGGCTGGTTCAGGGATGGACATCAACAGTAATCCTGATATCCCTCTTTGGTGGCATCCAGCTTATCTGCCTTGGTATAATTGGTGAATACATTGCAAGAATATTTGATGAAAGCAAGAAAAGACCGTTATATATTATCAAAGAAGTCGTAAATCTGTCTGACAAACAGAAAGAATTCATAGAAGAAAGGAAAAGCAAGATATAAATCTCTTGCAAATACTGAAAATAAGTCCAGATATTTGATATTCTTACTTGCGAGATAAATGCTTTATTTTTCCTTGACAAGAATCAATTATTTATAATTTCATAACACTGTTATTTTGTTAGTTATTGGAGGTAGTTATGGCAGATGTTGATCTTTCATCTCTAAATATCCCTGCACCTGATCAGGTTTCAAGTGATGCAAAACTATGGAGTTTATTAGCTTATTTGTTTTGCCCACTAATTGGAATAATCATTCTTGTTACAGAAGACAAGAAAAATGATCCTTTCATGAGATTTCATGCAGTTCAATCCGTTGCACTTGGAGTAGCAATAATGATACTGTCTGCTGTTTGCATAGGTGTTATCGTCTGGATATATGCAATAATTGTTGCTTTCAAAGCTCATAAGGGAGAGGTTTTCGAGATTCCATTCGTAACAAATTTCTGCATGGAAAAAGGCTGGTTTAACGTAAGTTAAATTGATTTCTTGAAAAAGGGGACTTGTAAAAAATGCAAGTCCTTTTTTTATTCAATCTAGCCTCCCTCGGTGCCGAAGCAATAATCCAGTTTCTCATTAACAAGCAGCATTGCAGGAAGATTTTTATATGCTTCCTTCCCTGCTACAAGAAACGCTTCTTCCCTTGCTGTCTTGAGCATGTTAAAATCCTTCTGCAGATCAGCTATCTTGAGTTTGATGAAACCATGCTGCCTTAATCCAAAAATATCTCCCTGACCCCTTATACGCAAGTCCTCTTCTGCAAGTTCGAAGCCAGATTTGCATTTCACTGCTGCATTCAATCTTTCTTTAGCCTCATCAGTCATCTTTCTGCTTCCAACAAGATAGCATCTGCTTTCAATGTCACTTCTTCCAACTCTTCCCCTCAATTGATGTATCTGGGTAAGACCAAACCTGTCTGCGTTCATTATCACAATAATGGTAGCTTTTCTTACATCAATACCTACTTCGATGATGCTTGTTGCTGCCATTATCTCACACTTGCCGCAAGTGAATTCCTGCCTGGCTTCCCTTTTCTCTATGCTGCTCATTCCACCATGAAGCAATATCACTTTCCTGTCAGGGAAGATATTTTTCAAGAGATGCCTGTAACCCTGTATTGCAGCCTTGATATCAGAATCCTCATCAGCACTTATTGCAGGGAAAACGAAAAATGTTTTCTCACCCCTGGCAGTTGCATCCCTTATTTCATTGTAAACCTTCACCAAATCATCTTCCGTAATTATTCTTGTGGAAATTCTCTTGCGACCAGATGGCATATCTTTTATTACTGACAAATCCAGGTCACCATAAAGTGTTAATGCCAGGCTTCTGGGTATTGGTGTGGCTGTCATCACAAGCAAATTAGAGCTACTCCTGAGAACAAGCCTTGCACGCTGCATCACACCAAACTTATGCTGCTCGTCAATAACCAGAAGTCCAGTATTTCCTGCATCTATTCTCTGATTCAGGAGGGCAACCGTTCCAGTGATTATTGCAGGTGTTCCGCTTCTTATTGCTTCTTCAACTTCTCTCTTGGCAGCAGCTGACAAACCGGCTGTATAGAGATAGCAAGGTAAATCTATCATTGATGACCATTCCCTGAACTGCTCGTATTGCTGCTCTGCAAGTACTTCTGTAGGAGTCATGAAAAAGCCGTGCCTGCCATTCTCTATTGCCTTGAGAAGAGCAATATATGCAACCAGCGTCTTCCCGCAGCCGACATCTCCCTGAAGAAGCCTCATCATTCTGCCGTCATTTTCCATGTCATAATATATCTCTCTGAGCGCCTGTCTTTGACCATCTGTAAGCTGGAATGGCATTTTCTCAGTGAATTTCCTTATTATTTCACCTCTTATGGACAAACCCTTGATATTTTCATTCTGGGAAATCTTCTTTCTGACTGCTGATATCAAGCCAAACAGAAACAACTCCTCGAAAACAAATCTTTTCCTGTATTTGCCTGTTTCATCAATTGAGGATGGGAAATGTATTTTCTCAAGTGATTCTTTGTATGCAGGGAAGCCATGTCTGGATGCTATTTCTTCAGGAACAGGATCAATCATGCATTCAGGGAAATCACAAAGTGCTTCTGTAATGATATTACGGAGAAATCTCTGGGAAACTCCTTCAGTCAAAGGATATATTGGTACTATCCTTCTGAACTGGTCTTCCTTCTCAGGTCTCTCTATCTCGGGATTGATAAGTTGAAGCCTGTTCTTGAAGAAGACCACTTTTCCGAAGGCAAGAATTTTCTGTCCTAATGCGAACTGGTTTTTCATGTAAGGCTGATTGAACCATACAAGGAGCATTCTGCCTTTTCCATCACTTATCTCTACATTTATCTTGATTTTAGGGAACATCCCTGATTCAGATATCTTTATGACATTTCCCTCAATCAGGACCGTCTCATCCGGTTTTATCCTGTTCATCGGAGACATATTCTGCCTGTCAAGATAAAGCCTGGGGAAATGATAAAGAAGATCCCTTACTGTCTCTATGTTGAGTTTCAGAAGGTCTTCAGCCCGTTTCTGCCCAACTCCCTTTATGACAGTTACAGGGATGAGTGCAAAAGACCTGTTCAGTTCATTTATGGAGCTTGATTCCATAATTGCAGAATGATTTTAGGGGATCTTATTACATCTGACCATTTTTCTGACAACTGCCTTGGTCCAAGTCCAGTGGATTTTGAAGCTTCAAGTATCATGTTTGTTTTTGTTATTATATCCTTGTTTTCTACCTTCTGCATCATCCAGAATCCTCTTGCAAACCTGACTGAATTCTGTGACAGCTGTTTTTCCTTTGTCTGCTGATCCTTCACAATCTGGTCAATGAGAGATTTCTTGTCAGTATTGGGAGATTCTCTTGCAATGCTCAAGGCTTTCTCATGAAGCCCCAAATCAGTCAGGAACTGGATGTAGCTTTTCCTCATTGTATCTGATTCAGGTTCAAGAAGAATTATCTCTTCATAAAGCATTATTGCCTGAATATAATTCTTTTTTCCAGCCTCCTGCTTTATTCTAACCAACAAATCATTGTCATGAGTCCTCACTGCCTCGTCAATTCTTTCCTTGAGTTTGTTGTATGCTTCCTGATTCTTTTTTATGCGAAGGGATCTGAATCTCTTGAAAGATTCAGCTGCATATGACACATTGTTGTCTTTAAGCATTATCAGCCCCAGATAACCATATGCAAGAGTGGTTTCAGTATCGTCAGCCCCCTCATTCTTCAACCTGTTCAGTATCCTTCTTTCAACCTTTTTTAAATCATCCTTCTTGTATGCCTCATCCACATCCTGCCAGAAATCCTCTGGTTGTCCGCATGAGAACAGAAATGCAAGTAGCAAAAGGAAAAGTAATATTCTCATCTAGTCTATCTCTATCCTCGTGTCAACTGCCAGAATTCTGTCTTCATAACCCATTAATGGATTGATATCCATCTCTTTTATCTGGGGGAATTTCTGAACAAGAAATGAGATTCTGAGAAGAATATCTGCAAGCATCTCTGTATTCATGCCCTTCTTCCCTCTCACTCCTTCCAAAAGCTTATATGCCTTTATGGATTTTATCATGCTTGCTGCTTCTTCACAAGAAAGTGGTGCAAGCGTAAAGATTACATCCTTCAAGATTTCAGTGTAAATCCCGCCAAGACCGAACATTATCAAATGTCCGAATCCTTCCTCCCTGCTGACACCGATTATAACCTCAGTCCCTTTTGCCATTTCCTGGAAAAGCACTCCTTCAGCATCTTTTATCTGCATTAGTTTGTCTAAAGCACTCTCCATTTCCTGTGTATTCTTTATTCCTATATATACGCCACCTACATCAGACTTGTGGACAGGACCGACAACCTTCATTACAACTGGATAACCTATCTTTTCCGCAATTTCCTGTCCTTCTGATCTGCTTTTCGCTATTGCCTCGAATGGGATTGGTATTTTCAATGCTTTCAGTATACTTGATATCTTTTCAGCCTTTAGCTGCTTTATGCTTTCTCCTTCAGCTTCTTTCAATATTGATGAAATAGCATTCTCATCAATATCTGAAAATTTTCTTTCAGTCTGCCTCGTAGATGGAACAGCTGCAATCCTGCCCAGTGTTTTCCCGAGATTTACTTCCTCTGGAATGCACATATAACCTCTTGCAAGGAACTTGTCAATCGCATCCTTTGCAGTCACTGTTGAGGGGAATACTGGATAAATGGGTTTCGGATAATCAGGTAGTTTGTCTGCTATCACCTTGTAAACAGGCCATACATCAAACAAGCCAGGAGAGCCGAAAATGACAGGGATAAAATCTATGTAATCTTCATTACGTAGAGATTCCAGTATGAAGTCAAGATTTTCTGCAGTTCCTGCTGCAAGGAAGTCAACCGGATTGCCAGCTGCACTTCCTGGAAGAAGATTTGCAAGGAGTTTGTCATGAGTTTCCTGTGCAATCTTAGGAAGTTCAAAGCCCTGCCTGGAAAGCTCGTCAGTAAGCATCACACCAGGTCCTCCTGCATGTGTTACGATGCAGGCTCTCTTTCCTGAAGGTGGTTTGTACGATTCGAGAATGCCTGCAGTATAAACAAGTTCCTGCTTGCTCTGCACTCTTATCACCTGAGCTTTTCTGAGCAGTGCGTCAATTGACGTATCAGAAGAAGCCATTGCACCTGTATGGCTTGAAGCTGCTCTTGTTCCTGCCTCAGTGGCACCTGCCTTTATTGCTACAAGATGACAGCCTTTTTCCCTCAAGGATCTTGAATGCTTTATAAATTTCTGTGGTTTTGTCAGTGTTTCCATATAAAGCATCTTTACCCTGGAGCTTGTATCTGGACTAAAGGTTTCATCCCAGTATTCAAGAACTTCCTCTATGCCAATCATTGCACTGTTTCCAATGGTTATCTCGCTGGAGAATGAAACTCCCAGGGTGATTGCAAGCTCAAGAATGAATGCTGCAGTAGCACCTGACCCTGACACAAAGTCTATTGTTTTTGGCTTGAGATTTGGGATAGGACCTGCAAATACTCCTGCATACTTGAATGTTGCAACACCCATGCAGTTTGGACCTATCATTGGTATATTAGCCCTGGCAGCTATCTCTGCAAGTTCCTGTTCCTCTTTTTTGCCTTTTTCATCTATCTCACCGAAACCGCATGAAATAATTATTACCCCTTTCACTCCTTTTTCTATAAGCTCAAGCAGGGATTGCTTTACAAATGGAGCTGCCACTGTAATCATTCCAAGATCCACTTCTGAAGGCAAATCTTTTATGCTTTTGAATGTAGGAAGATCCTGTACTGAAGGGGATTTCGGATTGACTATCCATATATCTCCCTTGAAATCATGGTTTTTTATATTATAGACCAGTTTTCCTCCTGGCTTCTGGATTTCTGAGCTTCCTCCAATTATTGCTATGGAAGATGGTTCCATTATACTTTTCAACATGAGATACTCCTTCCTGAAGTTTCCAGTCCAGTTTCCAAATGCAAGGGTTTCATCCAACAACTTTATAGTCAATAATAAATGATTAATTCATTATGATAATCTGTTGTTTGTTATTAATCTCAAGCAAAAAAGTAGTGAAAGCAAAAAACAAGAAAAATCAAGAAAAAGATTGACTTTATTTTTTTTCTTTGACTATACGGAAATAATTAGGAAGTTTTATTCTATTAAGCTTAATGAAATGTTAGAAATGCTGAATAGATCAGGATTTGTGAAGAGTAAATAAGGGAGGTTGTTATGAAATATTCATTTCTTGTAATATTGTTATTTTCTATAACAATATTATACTCAGACC
>JAFGND010000104.1 GCA_016927185.1 Candidatus Coatesiibacteriota bacterium | reverse complement strand
AGACAACTAATCGAGGGTTATTTATCTTCCTTTACAAAAGTATACCAGTATATACCCCCAACAAACAAGCTGCCACCGATAAAATTACCCAGAGTAACTGGAACCAGATTCGTTATAAGGAAATTATACCAGTTTAATGCCTCGAAGCTGGGTGGAATTGGCTTGCCAGCTGCTACCAGTACATTAATAACGTCCATCTTGTTGAAGATGCCAGCTGATATGAAGTACATATTGGCAATACTGTGCTCATAGCCTGAAGCAACAAATGCCATGATTGGGAAGAAAATACCCCAGACTTTTCCACCGATATCCTGTGCAGCTAATGCCATCACAACTGCAAGGCAAACAAGCCAGTTACAGCCAATACCCCTGCAAAGTGCACTCAGAAATGGCAAACTGCACTTGCCAGCTGCTATTGAACAGGCAGTAAGACCTACCTCTGCATTACTTGCCAAGCCGGAATTTGCTATTATCAAAGCTAATAACAAAGAGCCAAGAAAGTTTCCAAGATATACAAAAAACCAGTTTTTCAGTAACTGTGCTATATTGATTTTGTTTTCAAGCAATGCTACTGACATGAGATTATTTCCAGTCCATAGTTCACTTCCTGGAATGATGACTAACATAAGGCCACAAGCAAATACTGCTCCAGTAAGAAATTTCTTTATCCCGAAAGCATAGTCACCTGTACTGATTGTGGTTGCCAGATGTGCCGCAAAGCCTATATAAACACCAGCCAATATCCCTAAAACAAGCATTTTAAGAATTGGAAGTTGAGCTTTCTTTTCGCCAACCCCTACCAAAGCTTTTGCTGTTTCTATTGGTGTTAAAAACATTTTCTCTGCCATTTTTCCCCCCTCTTTCTAGAAAGTCTCATAATATTTGACAGCTCTTTTGAAAAAATACTTCTCATCCTCAATTGCTACTAATTCCCAGCCTTCCTGTCCAAGTGTATTCAACCCAGAGCACTTAACATTGTCCTTGAAAATATTCGTACTCTCTTTCTTCAACGTGCATTTTCCTGATAATTCTGAAAGTTCCTCTTCCGAGATTATCAAGTACTCCCATTCTGTCTTGTTTGATGCCACTTTTCCTCCTTTCTTCTTTCAAGATTTGAAATTCAATATTTCAGATTTATGTCAACTTGTTTCTTAATAAGAGATTAGATTTTGGTGTATACCTATGAATTCAATTAACTCTTTATCAATTAGATTAGAAATGTAACAAAAACCTTGACGCAAAATATCACTTAAACTCCCTATACGCATTATTATGAAAGGACACAGATGGATGATTTGAAAGAGAACATTGAGAAGCTATTAGTTGAAAGCCAGATAGATAGGCAATTTTTATCAAAACGAACAATATTCTTGTGGGGTCCTGTCTATGATGAGTCTGTTGCACCGATAATCAAGAAGATATTGTATTTTGAGCAGGTAGATCCAAAAGGGGAGATACTTTTCTATATAAACAGTCCTGGAGGCTCCATAAGTGCTGGTTTGGCCATTTATGATATTATGCAGATTTGTTCATGTCCAGTAAGAACAGTTTGTCTTGGGATAGCTGCCAGCATGGGATCGTTTCTTCTAGCAGCAGGCAAGAAAGGCAGAAGGGCAGCAATGTCACATTCAAGGATTTTGATTCATCAACCCTTAATCAGTGGTGCAATATATGCTCCTGCAACCGATATTCAGATACATGCAGAAGAAATAGTCTTTATGAGAAAGGAATTAAACAACCTTCTGGCTAAACATACAGGACAACCGATAGAGAAAATAGAAAAAGATACTGACAGAGATCATTTTTTAAGTCCATCACAGGCTTTGGAATATGGTATAATTGATGAAATTCTTGAAAAGAATATTTAGTCTATCCTTGTTGATATTATTAGTTGCTTCATGCATGTCTACAGAAACAGATATTCCTGAAGGAGAGAAGTATCTTCCATCGGAAAAACTGCAACTCGAATATCCAGAAGAATCAGAAACCATATCTCTTGGGCTAGATACTTTAAGTTTCAAATGGGTAGAACTGGATGCAGAAAATATTGGTAAAATAACTTATACATTGAATATTGAAATAAAAGGACTATATGATATTGAATTGTATTCAGGGGAAAACACTCAGGTAGTTGTTGCTTTGGATTCTCTTCCTCTAGGATATCACTACTGGTATGTAAAAGCAGAAGGATCAAATGTTCCTAAAACATATTGTACATCAGATAAAAGAAGGATATGCTTTAAAAATGAATTCAAACCTTAAGAAGTTCAGAAATATTTATATTGTTGCTATAAGTGTTTCACTTATTTTTCTACTTAATGGCTGTTTCTTCTCATATAGAGAAGCTGCTACAAGAGAGGATTTTAGACATTTCGTGGAAGTGGGAGCTCAGTCCGAAATCCCCACAAAAGAACTTAGAGTAAATGGGCGAGAGCTTTATATAGCTAATAAAATTCCTCTTCCAGCACTTACAACTAATTTAAGATTAACCAATGATTTCAATCTAGGATTGACTGCATTAGTTGCTCCACCTTATGCAGGAGGTGGAGGAATAGAACCCAGACTTAATCTGCTTGAAGAGAAGTATAACAAGCCTGCCTTGATGATGTATGGAAATATCCATATGTATCATGCAAAAATCCCTGCAGATACAGTTAATTCTATGGATGTTAATCAATTAAGAGCAGGTTTGATCATAGGTAAAACCATACATAATACAAGTTTTAATATTGGTTATCATGGATATCTTGAAAGCAGAAAACAGAAAGATTCCTATCTTGATGAAACATGGATAGTTCAGGGTTTTTGTTCATCACATGGACCAGACATATATATAGGATTAAAACCCTGGGGTCGTTACAGGTTTTGTTTCAATGGAGAATATAACTACCAAATGTGGTCATTGAAAAACATGAATCCTTCAATGACTTATTCCCACAGGGAGAATAGAAGTGATTTCAAGTTCGGGATTTCTCTTCAGATAAGATTAGGAAGTGTATACTAATATATTCCTATTCATTATTGTTTTCATTTTCCTCATCAAATAGCTTTGTTTGATCATTATCTTCATTTTCTTCTTTTTTTATCTTGGCAACATCTACAACATAATCCTCTTGATTGAGATTTATTAGTTTCACTCCCATTGTATTTCTACCTAATTCTCTTATGCTTTCGATGGAAATCCTGATTATTTTGCCTCCAGTTGTTATTATCATTAACTCATCATCTTGATTTACTTCCTTGACCGCTATAATGCTGCCAGTCTTTCTTGAGGTTTTATGAGTAATTATCCCTTTTCCTCCCCTGTTTGTTCTTCTATATTGACAAAGCTCAGTCCTCTTTCCATATCCAAACTGGCTGACACTTAAAAGTGTTAGATTAGTCTCTTCCTCAACCGAAGGAACAACAATCATTCCGATCACTTTATCTGCTCTATTCAAGCGCATTCCTATAACACCCATGCTATTTCTTCCACAAGCTCTTACTTTTGAAATACTGAATCTAATTGCCAGACCGAAGTATGATGATAGAATGAGATCCTTGTCATCTGAACCTATTGCTACATGAATAACCTGATCATCAGGTCTTATTTTTATTCCGTTAATACCACCTTTTCTTGGTTTTGAATAAGCAGATAAAAGGGTTTTCTTTACCAAGCCCTGTTCAGTTGCAAATATTAAGTACTGGGCAACATCAAAATCCCTTAAAGGAAGTATGGTTCTTATTTTTTCATCCTCGGTTATCTGAATGAGGTTAATGAATGCAGTACCTTTGGCTTGTTTTCCAGATTGAGGAATATCATAAACTTTAAGCCAATAGATTCTTCCTATATTACTTACGATTAACAAATATTCATGATTAGAGGCAACAAAAACCTGCTCTGCAAAATCCTCTTTCTTTGTTGTGATTCCGGATACACCCTTGCCTCCCTTGCGTTGCTTTCTGTATGTTTCAAGAGGAATACGTTTAACATAACCATCATGCGAAACAGTTATTACAACTTCCTCGTCAGGGATCAGATCTTCAATAGCTATTTCTGAAGTAGATGGAATTATCTGGGTTCTTCTTTTATCTGCATATTTATTTTTTATGATTTGCAGTTCTTCTTTTATAATTGACATTCTCTTTTCTTTGTTTGAAAGTATGAATTGCAGTTCTTCCATTGTCTTGACCAATTCACGGTATTCATCTTCAACTTTCTGTCTTTCAAGCCCTGTTAGTCTCTGCAATCTCATATCAAGAATAGCTTTTGCCTGAGCTTCCGAAAGACCGAATTTTGTCATTAAACCATTCTGGGCTACTTGAACATCAGCTGATTTCCTTATTAAATTTATGACAGCATCTATATGATCTAATGCTATCCTCAGCCCTTCTAATATATGTGCTCTTTTCTTGGCTTTATCAAGATCAAACTGAGTTCTTCTTACAACAACTTCATGTCTATGTTCAATAAAATATCCTATAGCTTCCTTTAAATTAAGAACTTTAGGTATTCCATCTGCTAAAGCTAACATTATTACTCCGAATGAAGTATTAAGAGAAGTATGTTTGTATAACTGGTTCAGGACAACATTGGGATTAGCTCCACGCTTCAGTTCAACAACAATTCTCATCCCTTCTCTGTCTGATTCATCCCTGAGATCAGAAATACCTTCAATTCTCTGTTCCCTGACAAGATCAGCGATTTTCTCTATAAGTTTTGCTTTATTTACTTGATAAGGAAGTTCAGTTATTACAATTCTGAATTTCTCACTTTTGCTTTCCTCTATTTCTGCCTTGCCTCTGAGTGTTATTATTCCTCTTCCTGTTAACAGGGCATCCTTAATTCCTTCATAACCATATATTATCCCGGCAGTTGGAAAATCAGGACCTTTTACGAAATTGAGAAGTTCTATACATTCCATTTCAGGATTATCTATTAAAGCTATTGTTGCATCTATTATTTCTCCAAGATTGTGCGGAGGGATATTAGTTGCCATGCCTACTGCTATACCATGGGCTCCATTTATTAGAAGATCAGGAATTGCTGAAGGTAATATCTCTGGTTCTTCAAGTGAATCATCAAAATTCCTCTTGAAATCCACTGTATTTTTTTCAAGGTCAACAAGGATTTCCTCAGCTATTCTTGATAACCTTACCTCCGTATATCTTATGGCAGCAGCTTCATCTCCATCAACGGAACCGAAATTCCCTTGTCCATCAATAAGTGTATAACGCAAGGAAAAATCCTGTGCCATACGAACCATTGCATCGTATATGGCAGTTTCTCCATGAGGGTGATACTTACCAAGCACTTCTCCAATGACTCTTGCTGATTTCTTATAGGATTTGTTATGCTGAAGCCCCATATCATTCATTGCGAAAAGTATTCTTCTGTGAACAGGTTTTAAGCCATCTCTTACATCTGGTAATGCCCTGCTTATAATAACACTCATGGCATAATCCAGATAGGATTTTTTCATCTCTTCTTCTATATAAATTGGAACTAGATGTTTAGTCATATATACTCCTTGTTAGGATATTCTTATAACAGGTCGCCTTTTGGGCATTATTTCGTCAAGTAAAAGCCTAAAAGATTTTTAAAAACCTGTTCCTTGGATTTTCAGTCTTATAATAATCTCATGGTTTATAACTTGACTATATATTTAAGGAATTTGCTTCAAACATGCATGAAATTTGAATTGGAAGACTTTGATTATAACTTGCCTGAAGAGTTGATTGCCTTCAAACCTTTATATCCAAGAGATAATGCTAGATTGATGATATTGGCAGAAAAAACAGGACACAATCATTTTAATGATCTTCCCGAATTTCTTCTGGAAGATTCAGTTATGGTTATCAACAAGACTAAAGTCTTATTGGCAAGGCTCTTCGGAGAAGATGTAGAGGGTAGGGGATTTGAATTCCTGCTGCTTCCAGCCTGTTCAAGATTTGATGATTTTACATTTGAAGCATTAGCTAAACCAAGAAGGAAAATCAAGCTGAATTCCAAAATATTGTTTACTGATGAAATATATGGTGAAGTTATTTCATTTACAGAAGATGGAATATTGATTAGATTCAATGTTAATGGATATGAAATAATGAATAGCATTGGACATGTTCCATTACCACCATATATTAGAAGAAAAGACGAAATAGAAGATAGATCTGATTATCAAACGATATTTGCCAAGGTTGAAGGTTCTGTTGCTTCACCAACAGCTGGATTGCATTTTGATAGTGACCTTATTGAGAGGATCAAGAACAAAGGGATAAAGATAGTTGAAATAATCTTGCATGTAGGTTTAGGGACTTTCAAGCCTTTAACTGAAGAGACTTTCAAAAAGAACTCACTTCATTCTGAGTATTTTGAAATCCCCGAAGAAGCTGCTATTGAATTAGATTTTGCGCTTATGAACAGGAAAAAAGTCATTTCCGTAGGAACAACAACTGTAAGAGCTCTGGAAACATGGATGCTAAATAAGAAGAAGCTTTCTGGAGAAACTGATTTATTCATAAAGCCCGGTTTTAATTTCAAGATAGTATCAGGTCTCATTACTAATTTTCATCTCCCTAAATCCTCTCTCCTGATGTTAGTTTGTTCATTTGGAGGATATGCAAGAGTTCTTTCAGCTTATAAGGAGGCTATTGAAAAAAGGTATAGATTTTATTCTTATGGTGATGGAATGCTTATCTATCCATGATTATACAAAATGATACTTAAAAGTATTCCACTTTTACTTTGCCAATCAAAAGCCTGTCCTTATTACCAATTTGATTTCCATTTTTATCATATATTTTCAGTCTTTGTTTATGATCCCAGACTCCCATCCAGACTTCATATTCTCCAGGTATTAATAACAAAGGGATTCTTCTGCTATATTGTTCTTTGATATGTTTATCCAAAGGCCACCAGTTTATTGGATATTGATCATAAACAGGGAAATGATCCATCTGCCAGGAATAAAATCCCCATCCAGGTTTCCTGATGAAGTGAACAAAGATTTTTATTCCAAGCATCTTGTCTGTTCGGCTTTTTTCAAGTGCATGCCATATGAAATCTGTATGAATACTATCACCAGGCTGAATTCTCAGTGGATAAACCTCAGCATTATCAAGTACTACAACATCATTAAAACTGACTGGATATCCTTCCTTATATTTTGCTGGTTTGCTTGCATAGAAATCACTATATTTATTTCCTTTGGTTATGCATGCTTTCAAAACTCTGCTTTCAATAAAAGGTTCTCTTGAAAACAGAAATATATAAGTTGGTTCTATTGGATCTTTTTCAATAATTTCATATAAATATTTATCAACCTTGTTATCCTTGCTTTTTCTTATATGTGGAGGCCAAATCCAGGTAGTCAATCTATTTTCTGTTATCAGCCCTGTTGTTTTGTAGTACATCATTAAAAGCTTGAGATCCCCTGTCGCATATACTTGTGAGTTCAAAGAACTCTGTCTCAAAAAATCTAGAAATGGTTTATAGTTATAATGGTCTTCCCTGTTATTATTCTCTTCCCATGTGTTCAGTAATGAAAAGAACGGAATCATCAAGATAAATATATAAACTAATACTTTGGTTCCGTAAAGTTTTAGTTTATAGAAAGGAGGCCAGAAATTTAATCTATCTGTGAGACTAATTATTTTTTCTAAAGGTGCTGCAAAAAACAATGATAAAATAAAGAAACATGGAAGCATGAAGACCTTGTAATCGAATACTCTATAATTGGCAAAGAAAATGAATATCGGGATGAAGCATGCAGAAATGAAAGCAAAGAATCTTGGTTGTTTCTTGAAACTTGCATAGATTCCATATATTAAAATAGGTATACCCCATAAAGGGAATTGATAATAAAATAGTACAATAAGTCTTTTCGAATGCCAGAAAAACTCAGAAAATCTATATCCGAACATGTTTTTCCTGAATTTACCACCACTGATAGCATCCCAGAAAACATTCCAGGTTT
>JAFGND010000103.1 GCA_016927185.1 Candidatus Coatesiibacteriota bacterium | reverse complement strand
TTCTTGCGAGCTTCAACCTGATTTTCATAGAAAGCTATATTCTTGTCTCTTTGTGATGCAAGGAATGGAATAACTGGCATAGAAGTCATGAACTATGTCAGTTTATTTATAGTCAATTATTTTTGTTTGGGTTCCTGAAAAACCCCTACAAGAAGAGCCAGTTCCTTTATCAGTCTTCTGTATGTTTCTGAATCCCAATTACCTCTGGCTTTTGAAAGAACGTTTTCAATTCTATCAAGGCAGCTGTAAATATGGGGATAAGAATATTTAGGATACAGCTTTTTGAAGGATTTAACATCTTCTATATAATGATTTCTGTTGCTTATATTTGGTCCGGTTTCCCAGAGATTGAATGCCCACTGCCCTAGCCTGTAACTATTCAAGACATCAGTTGCCCTGCTTTTCTGCATCCAGCTGTTGATCTCCTTGTCAAGTTCTACAAGTTCCCGAAGCATCTGGATATGATCCTTGTATTTCTTGGCATTTATTCTTTCCAGCCTTGTTTTGTATTCATGAGCGGGTGGTGCAGAAAGTTCAAGTTGAGCCAAAGCTGCTTTCCATTTGTCAGTTACATGCATAAGATAAAAAGGTGCCTGTTTTCCACCATCATCAGTAAGTTCAACTGTAAGTGGTTGATAAAAACCAAGGGAAAAACCAGCTTTTGCAGAAGGACTGAGCTTTATTTCTGAAGGAATTATCGTATTATTCCTTATGAATTGTTCTTTATATAATGCCCATCGTTGTTCCTGTACCGAAGTTTTCGCTTTCCTGTTCTTGTTTATATCATTTGCTTCAGGTATTTCTATCTTTAAGAAATCTTTTACTGTCGCATCACTTATAATTTCTTCTCTGCTTTTATTGAAAATTCTTAAATTGAGATTGCTAGCAAGTATTGTCAAACCAAGAGTTATAATAATTGATGCAGCAACAAGACTCCACTTAGGTATTCTTTCGAAGAAGTGTCTGCTTTTTGTCGAATCTTCTTCGGTAAATCTGCTCCATTCATTTGCTTGCCGAGCTATTTCAAGAGTCTTTATCCTGCATTTACTGCAATTTGCAAGATGTGATTTAACTTTTTCCTCTTCATAACCAAAAATAGTCTTGTCAACAAAAGCACAAAGTATTTCCTCTGAAGGGCAAGACAATTTTGTCTTGTTATCTGTTGATGCCAAAGCTTTTGATAAAATACTTTTCTCTTTTTTCATATTATCTATATACGGACAGTTGACACTAGTTTCCCAAAAGATACAAATGAAAAAAATAAAATACTCATTAAAATGATATTAATCAACTCCTCGCTTACTCCATAGCTTTCCAGATCAATTTTTATTTTCTCTTTTATTGATGCGATTTTTTTGTATATCTTTTTTTCCGGTATATTAGTCAAGAGAGATATTTCCTTTATTTTCATTCCATCAAGAAAATATCCCTTGATAATAATTTTGTCATCCGATGAGAGTTTTTCTATTATTGATGTCAATTTTTTCAATATTTCCATCAATTTTTCTTCTTTTTCTTCATTTTCTATTTTAGACTGAGGTTCTTCTTTCAGATCGGGGAAATCCATATCCTTTTCCTCACCATCATCTGACATATCCTCTCTGGTCAATGATAAATGAGGTTTGTTTTTGCAGATATCCGAAATAAGCTGCCATTTTTTCTTGGAGGAAAGGTTTTCTTCAATTCTCAATAATCTCTCTATTATTTCATCCAGGGGATATATTTTATTGAATTCACTTGATAGCAATTCACATATTTCATTTTCAGAATAACCTTCCCAGAAATATAATTCGAATAGCCTCTGATCCTCTCTTGAGAGTGTTTTTATTGATTCATAAAGTCTTCTTCTTCCATATTTCTCTCTCAAATGATCAACTCCGAGATTGTAGGAAACCCTTCCGAGCCATGTGCTGAATTTGCTTAAACCGGAATACTGCTTGAGACTTGAAAAATCATCCTGATAGAGATGTTCAATAATATATATATAAAGATCCTCACAATCATCCTGATCCCTATTTACAGTCAATTTATACGAAATATGTCTTATTAATGAACTATATTTCGTTAGAAAACTTTGCCAGGCAAGCTCTTTTGAAACAATATCAGAAGAGACAAGATCCTTAAGAAATTCAAGATTTTCTCCATGGATTGTTTCCATTTTTTTCAGACTATCCTCTTCCTTTTTTTTGTCAATACAAACATATAATTAAAGAATCTGCAATCCTAATGACAAAGAATAACTCTGCATGATGAAAGGATTAAACTCAAGGTTGATATATGCAGGACGGATATAAAACTTGTTACCGATTGCTGCTCTGAATCTTGTTATATTAATACTGTGATCATAATCAGCATTGTTTGCTTTTACCTTGAATGAGGAGAATATTGGACTCAAACCTATGTAGGGAGATATAACGACTCTCTTCTTTTTTTCGGCAAAATAACTTATGACAATACTGGGAGAAAAATCATCATAACTCATCTCCTTTGTCTTGTGATTCAGCAGGCTGAAATGATTGTAATTGCCTATCAAACAAGCTTCAACCAATCCTTTTGTCTGCTTTTTTATCATATGCGAGAAGTTATAAGAAAATTTCAGACCACCATAAAGATAAGTTACTGTATAATCGTCATTTGCGTAATCAGGGGTATTATTGTTCAATTCCCTTGGCAGATAAGAAAACCTTCCTCCTATTGTCATGTGTTCGGGTAAACCTATATCAAGCTGAAGAGTTCCTCCAAAAAAAGCTTCATCCTTGCCAAAGTCATCAGAATTTATTAATACTCCCTTCATATCCTTGTTAGTAAAAATAAGCGAACCTGAGAAATCAAACTCTTTCCATTTCAAGCCATAACCAGAATCATAAGTATGATTATTGAAGAAAGCCATCAATAAAAGACCAGCATATTTTGCATCATCTGCATTTCGCCATTCAGGATTTGCATCATCAGCATATAAAATGCAGGAAAAGAAAGCAATGATAAAGACGATCTTTTTCATAATACCTCTTGTTTTTAAAAGCTCTGCCCAAAAGCAATATGATAAGAGCCTTTGGTAAGATGATTAGCTTCCTTTGTATCAACACCATACTCAAGTCTTATTGGTCCTATAGATGTTTTATAGGAAAAGCCCAATCCATATGAATATCTTATGCTAGACAGATTGACATCCTGATATTTTCCCCATAATTGTCCGACATCTATAAAGAAAACACCACCTATTTTCCAGAACAGGGGATACCTGATTTCAATATTACCAAGAGATAGCAGCTTGCCTCCCAGGGCATTGTTATTGCTATCTTTAGGTCCCATTTGCAGGGCATCTTCTCCCCTGTATGTATTGGCACCTCCAGCAAAGAACAAGTCATCAGAAGGAATTGAGCTAGTTTCATCTCCATAAACAGAAGAATAACCAGCGTAAACATGCCAGCAAAAAGCAGTATTCTTGAAAAGCTTGTTATAACGAGCAAAACTGAAAATAAGCTTATAGAAATCATCTCCTCCCAGTAATCCACCAGCGAATGTGAAGCTTATCTGGCTGAAGTAACCTGAAAGAGGATAAAAAGGATCCAATCTGTGATCCCATTCATATCCTGGAGTTAATGAGTTTTTTACCCTTCTTCCAGCAGTTTCATCTTTTATGTATTGAGGGATTTTGTCTTTTATATCCTCATCTAATGTATCTACAGAAGTTTTCCTCTGTTCATAATTGTGCTCTATATAAATCATGTCTTTTTTAAGATTGAATTGCTTGTAGAATCTGATTTTTTCGCCCCAGAGATATCTATTCCAGTATATTTGTTCAACCTGGTAGTAAATTTCACCGCGGAATGAAAAGGAATATCCTCCAAACCATGGTTCAGTATATGAAATATTCGGTCTTTCCCTGTAGAAATGCCTGTCTTCATTTAATCCTATCCTGTAATAGAAATAATTACCCAGAGATATTTGCTGGTTATTCCCCCCAAGATTGCTGTTTCCCCATGTTGCATCAATATTGAATGCATCAAAATAAGGTCCCAGACCGAAATTGAATCTCACAAAATTGAATTTATCTTCAGTCACCCTTATTATTACAATTACCCATCCTGGTTTATCAGGAACTTGCTCAGGAATGAATTCTATATCCTTGAATAATCCCAACCTGTATATATTCTTCTGGACTTCGTACATTGTAGTCAGGTTCAAGTAATCACCTTTCTTGAAAGGAATTTCCCTGTTTATAATTCGATCTCTTACTTTGGAGTTTCCGAGTATTTTTATATCTTCTATCCTGTGTTTCAAACCTTCGTTAAAAGTAATCTTTATTGAACCTTGCCTGTTGGTTTTGTCGTCAATCCATGATTCAAATGTTGCCTTGATATTTATATATCCTTCTTCCCCATAAAGCTTCTTTACCTTTTCGATAGAAGTCACTATCAGGTTTCTGTCGAAATTATTGCCTTGCTTAAGTTCCAGGGCTTCCATTATTTTATCAGTACTGAATTCCTTGTTGCCTTGTATCTCGATATTCTTGATTGTATATCTCAATCCTGTGTAAATCGTTATCATTACAATACGCTTTTTCAATGTATGATCGTCTTTTGTTTTCCATACAATCTTGACATCAAGAAATCCCTGATCCTTGAAGTATTTCTCCAGCCTTGCTGTGCCTCTTTGAAATTCCAGCTGGGAAATTTTTATGCCAGTTCTGAATCCCAGAATAGACGTAAATTCCTTGTTTTCTTTGTAATCCCGTTCGTCTATTTTTGTTTTTTCATTCAGGGCAGAAAAGAAAACAAACTTGTCAAAATAATAATCAATTCTGGCTTCTGAAATTGTATTGAAAACAAGAATCCCTGAAATAATAAGAATTAAATGAATTTTAAATTTTCCCATGCAACAAAATAACATAGTTTGAACAAATCTAATTTTTCACACCTGGACTTCTTCCAGATATCTCTTGTTGTCTCAAGGACTATTTCTTCCAGGTAATCTCTGTAATCCTCCAGGCAGAAGTTTATCCCATAATTCTCCTCAACGCAATTGAGATGGAAATAAAGCAGGGAATCAGCAGGAAAAAGTATTTCAGGGAATGCAACAATCCCTCTTCT
The DNA here is from genome assembly GCA_016927185.1 of Candidatus Coatesiibacteriota bacterium. Classification (GTDB taxonomy): domain Bacteria; phylum JAFGND01; class JAFGND01; order JAFGND01; family JAFGND01; genus JAFGND01. Next base: position 7,309 of record JAFGND010000103.1, on the reverse strand, counting down.
ATCAAGATTTTTTATTTCCTCTTTATGAAGAGGTTTCTTGAATGCACAAAACAGATACCTGCAATTAAGTTTCTCTAGAGTACCCTCCAGAATTAGTGGCCTTCTTTCAAGAGCAATTGCAATACAGGATTCTGTAGAAAAAAATTCGGAAGGGTTTGCAACTTTTGTATTCGGCATTTTAGAAAGATATTGAACTGCGGATTTATCTTTCAGCAACATTTCAAGATCAAATCCCTCGTTATTCAAATAATACGCCCTCTGATAATTTATGCCAACTATTTTCCATCTGTTTTGCTCAGCCAATTTTATTAGATCCGAGAAATTTGAATGCAAACCAATAACAATCAGTTTCTTTTCTTCATCAGGGATTTTTTCCTCCTCAAATAGCATTTTTGCAATACAGCCTGCAGCAAATGCTGTCAGTCCTTCTTCAGGTAAAGGATCAGGAAGAGGTTTTTCAGTCTTTGTAATATATTTTGCAGATAATGGAAGTGGATTTGGGCATTCAGGATATACTGAAAATAATACTGATTTTCCATTCAATGCAATTGATCTGTACACACTTCTCATTAATTGCTCTATATATTCACTACTTAATTCCTCTTTACTGATTGCCATGCCTATTATCTGGGACGGCAGGTACAATCTATAAATAGCTGCCTGATGTATCATTTTCAGGGCTTCTGATTTCAATGAGAGTGGTGTCAGGTTCCTGTCCAGTATTGCAGGAAATTGTCTGAAGTTCTCAAGAAATGGCAGTTTAATACTATACCCATATATTTGACTGTTTTTTGAAATATCAAGCCAGTTGGGAATTGCATGAGTCAATACAGGTGACCAGTTTGTAATTGACATCAACCTTTGTACAGGAATGCCTGTCCATTCAGCTGCGTTCTCTATATCATAAAGAAGCTCCCTCTCAAGCTCAATAAGTATGTTTTCAGACCGTTTAAGCATTTACAAACAAAACAAAAAATAAAGCATATAAGTCAAGTGGAAATATTAAAAAGAGTTTGTATTGACAATATTTTTATTATATGATTTCTCATCCATGAAAGGAGAAGGGATGGAAAAGATTCATTATTTAATTATATTAACTCTCCTGCTTTTTTCCTGCTCAGGAAGCATGGCAAAAGAGGAAAAAAAGGAAAATATAGATAAAAAAGAAATCCAAAGGAAAGATGAGAAAAAAGAAAACGATAAACCTGAATTAGTAAAAAAGATATCTGATTTCACTTTGAAAAGCGAAATATCTGTCTATAATGAAGATAACCTTTTTGATCTTATAAATGGAGGAGCTGAAATTTACATTCAAAATGGTTTAAAAAAAGCATATGCATTTAATTATGAAGGGAATAATAACAAGGAAGTGGAAGTGCATATATACTTCTTCAATAAAGCTGATGGAGCCTCCATGATTTACAAATTGAAGGAAAAGGACTTGCCAGGCTCTAATGCAACTGTCAAGAATAACAAATCTACATGTTATGTGGCGTTAGCAGAAAAAAGCGTGTTTGTGTTAACTTCAGTCACAGATGCAGAGGTAAAAGGGAATGAGCTGGAAATGCTGGCAAGTTCTATTGCAAAAAAGCTTGGCATAGAAATAAAAAAGAAGATTATTCAATACAAGTGATTATTTCTTGTTCAGAAATATCCCTGCAGATTTTAATGCATAAACAGGATGATGTATCAGTACTTTTTTCAGGACATAAGGAATTTTCAGCTCATTTAGGGAAATATTGCCAAATAAATCCTGGGTAATCTCCACTAGCTTATCCAGTTCCTTGTCATCAGATTCTCTAAGCCATGTACTTGTCTTGTAAAGCAGCTTATGAACGAATTCCCTTCTTTCTATCCATTCCCTTCTGTATCCATCAAGAAATTCTTTAGAGAGATTTCGTTCATTGAATGCTCTCGTCAGCCATTTTGCAGCGAGATGTCCAGTACGGAGTGCATTATGCGTTCCACCTCCAGAGAAGGGATCTGTTACATGGGCAGCATCTCCAACTATTATAACTCCATCATCTACCATCATGGGGAATTTTTCCACTGCTGGTGTGATACCTCTTATCTTGCCAGTTATCCTGCAATCATTATACCTTTGAGCAATAAACTGCATAAGCCTTTTTTCAAGAGTCCTGTCCCTGATATTCCAGACACTTCTATGGCAGCCAAGTCCAATATTAGCCTTGCTGTCGCCTTTGGGGAATACCCATATATATCCACCTGGAGCAATTTCTGGATTCAAGTATAATTCAATCCTGTTTCTTTCCAGAGAAACGTTTTCTGCAATTACCTGAAAACATGTATGAACCTGTTCGGGTTTCAAGGGAGGTATTATTTTCAAATATCTCCCTGTAAAACTTCCAACCCCGTCAGCACCTATCAATGCCCTGGATTTAACTAGCTTATTATCTTTGCTGTAGATATGCCATAAATTATCTATTTTCTCTATCCTCGTAGCCTGAAAATCCAGATAAAGTGTGCTTCCCTTCTTGACTGCTTCATTTGCGAGCTCTTTATCGAATTGTCTCCTGTCAAGCATCAAACCTCCTCTGGGAAAACTCACATTAGCTTTTATATTGCCAGGAGAGACTATGAGTGCCTTGTCTATATATGAAACCAGTGCTTTATCTGAAAGAGGTAATTCCCATTCCTCAAGCAATGCTTTTCTGATTAGACCTTCAGCACATTGCAGAGGTTCTCCAACTGACTTTCCCTTCTGGAGGATTGCGTTTTGCAGACCTGCTTTTGAAAGGTAATAAGCACATGTTGATCCCGCAGGTCCTGAGCCAATTATTGCTACATCATATACTTTTGGCATTTATTCATTGCGACCGAAATCTTCTGGTCGCAGATCTCTAAGAAGACTACCCAAATCAACGTCCGGTTCTTTCTCAATAGTAAAATCTGCCTGATATTGAGTTTTCATCTCCTCAGGATTTATTGATTGAAGAAGCGAAGGATTTGCGTAAATCTTTGCCTTGTATTTCATTGCAAGGATGATGCTGTCTGAAGGTCTTGCATCAAGATACTTTTTTTCTCCATTCTGCATTATTACCATATTTGCCATATAGGTTCCTTTTACATTGCTGTGAATCTCTATTTGAATCAGCTCTCCACCAAGCATGCTGATGAGATTTTTCATCAGATCATGAGTGAATGGTCTGGGAAGAGAGACATTTTCCAGCTCCATTGCCATTGCTGTTGCCTCAAAAGCTCCTATCCAGATTGGTAATATCCAGCCTTCCTCTCCCTCTACTGCCTTGAGAACAACAACAGGAGATTTTGTGTGATCGTCAAACAGAAGACTTTCCACTTCCACAAGAACAAATTCATTTTCCATTTTTACCTTCTTTAAACATTTCTTGATTTGTATAATAATATTCCATATAAAAAGCCCATGCTTCTCATTGTCTGAAGAATATGTGCAGCAACAAACTTTGGTCTAATCCTGAGCATCTCCACAAATATTTCAATAAAAGAAATCAAACCGAACTTGATTATCTTTTTCAAGTCTTCCTCCCTGAAATATCCCTGTAATAATCCATCATTGAAACTCCGCTTTATACAGGCATGGAAGTAAAGCCTCTCTTGAGGAATTCTGTGATATACAATCATTTCAGGAATAATCCTGACCTTGAATCCCTTGCTTCTTATATCCTTCCAGAATAATGTATCTTCTCTCAGGGGGAGCCTGGGTTTGCCTAGTGCTTCCCTGAATTGGACTTTCTGTGCCACCTTCCTTTTCAGGGCGATATTTGCTGTTTGAGGGATATGGACAATTCCTTCTTCTTCGTAATTCATTGCAGGAGGTGATAAGCCAATAAGCCATGAATATTCATCGTCCCACCACCATGGATACTTGAGTGCAAGGTAGCTTAAAACAGGTCCTCCTATTGCATCATAATCACCAATATTCTCCTTGATTACATTCAGCCAGCCATTTTTGGGGATGCAATCATCATCAGTGAATGCAATTATATCGCCTTCACTTGCGTTCATACCCAAATTCCTTGCTTGCGATAAATCAATATTAGCTCCCATTGATAAGTATCTTATATTATCATAGTACTTTAGTAGTTCTTCCTCTTCTTTTGATGACGAATTGTTGATAAGAACTATCTCGAATTCCTCAGTTTCTGCATTCAATGCATCCAGAAGAGCTTTCAAGGAGAAAATTCTCTTGTGGGTTATAACTACTATGCTAATCACTTGCTTTTATCTGATTTTCAAGTTTCCTTACCTCTTCAATGACAGCCCTGAATTGATTAAGATTAAGTGATTGTGCACCATCTGACAAAGCCTTATCAGGATCGGGATGGACTTCAATCATTGCTCCTGATGCCCCTGTTACAAGTCCAGCCTTTGTCATGGGGAGAATTAGGGATCTTATTCCGGTTGCATGGCTTGGATCTATTATTACTGGTCTGTTTGTCATCTGTTTTATCAGGGGGATAGCTGAGATATCAAGTGTGAATCTTGTCTCTTTCATGAAAGTTCTTATGCCGCGTTCACAATAAATCAGATCCTCATTCCCGCCTTGAAGTATGTATTCGCTTGCCATTACATATTCTTCTATGGTTGCCATGAATGATCTCTTCAGAAGCACTGCTTTCCTTGCCTTACCCAGCTCCTTGAGCAGGCTGTAATTGAACATGTTCCTTGTTCCTACCTGAAGAATATCAGCATATTCAGAAATAAGGGATATGTCCTTTGTATCCATAACTTCAGTGACTACAAGAAGTTTGTATTTATCTGCAGCTTTCCTTAGCAACTTCAACCCCTCAAGTCCGAGTCCCTGAAAAGCTACAGGGGAAGTTCTTGGCTTGAATGCCCCGCCTCGCAAAATGTGGATTTTCAGTTCATCAAGAAGAGTGGCTATTTTCATTATTTGTTCTTCTGATTCAACACTGCATGGACCTGCCATGAATATGAACCTGTCTCCTCCAATTTCGCAATCATTCACTTTTACTGTCTTGATATTACCCATTATATATTCCTCAAGCTTGATTTATCAAACAAAATGTCCAGCAAATCCCTTATTACATCTATCGGAAGATCCTGTTTAAGAGCTTCCTCAGCTGCCTTGTCAGAAAGCTCCTTCTTCAATCTGAGAGAATATGAAGAAAGCTCCAGTGATTTTCTCATATTCAGTATTTCCATCAGCAAATCATATCTCTGCTTGATTATGGAGATAAGCTCTATATCCAGTTTATTTATTTTCCTTTCAAGTTCAAGCAGGATCTTTGTCTGTTCAAGCTCCATTTCCTTCAGCCTTTTATATGACACCTTGCCAGATGAAGTCTTGGGCAAGCCCTCAAGTATCTCGATATCCTTCGGTATCTTATAATCAAGCAGATGCTCCCTCAGGAATTTCCTTATTTCAAGAGGTGTTTCAGATTCTGATTTCAATGATATGAATGCCTTTGGAACTTCACCCTTAATCTTGTCTTCAGTTGCAATTACAGCAGCTTCTGAAACCGCCGGATGCTTCAGCAGAGCTTGTTCTATCTCAAGGGGATAGGCTTTCAAGCCTGCAACTTTAATCAATCCAGCTTCTCTGCCAATGAATATCAGGTTTCCATCCTTCTCTATTATATTGTCACCTGTATAGTACCAGCCATCCCTGAAATTCTTCCTGTTCTCTTCATCAAGATTGTAATATCCAGAAACAACTCCCTTTCCTCTTATCATGAGTTCCTTTACAACACCTTCGGACAATCTGTATTCATATCCAGGGCATAGTTTTCCGATTGAGGTGACATCCCCTTTAGGATCGTCATTATAGAAAGCTATTCCAGTAGTTTCAGTGCTTCCCCAGACAGGAATGACTGTTATGCCTGTCTTGTTCCTGAATTCTTTTATAAGGAATGGCGGAAAATACATGCCACCTGATTCTGCAACTCTCAGAGAGCTTATCCTGAGGGGTGTCTTTATGGAGATGAGTGTCTGATATATTGGAGCTACTGCCATCATTGCAGTAATGTTTGCTTTTTCTATTATATTATGCATGGTTTTCGGGAATACTGTATCTGTAAGGGCAAGTGAACCTCCCAAATAAAGCGGTCTTGCCCATATTTCATGAGGATGCACCCATATCGGGAAGAGGCAGAGATGAACATCAAAAACATTGAGTTTCAATGCCTCTATTGATGATATCGTATTATGGAATATATTGTCATATGTGGTTATTGCTGCCTTTGGCTCACCAGTTGAACCGCTTGTGAAATTCAGGTATGCTACCTGTTCAGGATCGCTCCATTCCTTGTTCCTGTCCAGACTGACATTTTCCTTTATTGCAGTATCAAAAGTATCCTTGTTGAATTCCATGAAATTATCAATATCATTTCTTCCGTTGCCAATTATGATACCGGGATTGATTTTATTAATTATTGTATCTATGTATGAAGAAGTTTCTTCTGGATGAATAGGGAACGGGATTGCATCAAGATAAAAAGCTGCAAGATAAAGGAAAACTGTTTCCGGCTTTTTTGTAAGGGCAATCCCCACTCTATCTTCAGCCTTAATGCCTTTTTCCTTCAGCCATTGTGCCAGTTTCAGAACGATATTCAAGGAGTCTTCATAAGTATATGTTTCTTCTTCAGTATAAATGAACAGCTTGGATGGTTTGCTTTTTGAATAATAATTAAGCTGTTCAAAGGGATGAAAAGCAGGTCTCATTTGTTCTCCTTGCAATATAATACTTCTGAAAAAGAATGAAAGAGCAAATGCCATGTCAAGAACAAAGTTGAAAAAAGGTTTTGTTAAGTGATGTTGATATGCTGTATTTATATCTTTGATATTTAATAGCATTTATTTAATCTATTTTACATAAGTCAGTCCTTCAGTCTTTGGGCTAGATTAACAACAATAGAATTCGTTCTTGACATTAAATAATGCCATTTTTTTACTGCATTTAATAAAAAAGGAAAAACCATAATTAATCTATAGGAGGTAATAATGAGAAACCTTTTAATTATAATAATTCTGCTATCATTATCTAGTATGCTCTTATCAGCACCAGGAGATTTGATATGGAAATATAAGACAGATAGTTATGTTGACTCTTCCCCTTATATTTCAGTTGGAATTGTTTTTGTTGGCAGTTATGATAGGTATCTTTATGCAATAAACAGCTCAAATGGAAGTCTTAAATGGAGATATGGGACTTATGGTTTTTTTTATTCCTCTCCTTGTGTTTCAGATGGAGTTGTTTATATTGGAAGTTATGATGATTATCTTTATGCAATAAACTGCTCAAACGGAATCTTTATATGGAGATATAGGACAGTTAACGAAATTTATT
>JAFGND010000102.1 GCA_016927185.1 Candidatus Coatesiibacteriota bacterium | reverse complement strand
CAGTTCTTGCAAGTTTCACGCCTACTGCATGAGAGACCTTCCATTCAATGCTGTCTGTTTCGAAATCTGCTTCATCAAAACTGTCTGCTGAACCCTCTTCTACTACAGTGTTTGGAGCCTTGCGTTTCAGTACTGGTTGTCCACCCCATTGTGAAAGAAGTCTCATTACAAAGATTTCAATCAATTGTGGTGAAGCCATCAGGAGCCATTGAGTTTAAGTGATGAATGGAGTTGTAACAGGAATATACGATTAATAAATCCTTTAGACTTGACAGCTAATTGTATTATAAGTCACTTGCAGTAATGAATTTTAAGGAACTTGTCAGGAGAGAACCTGCATACTTCATATTCTTTCTTGTTTTCATTGCAAGAGAAGTAATATTATATTCAATGGGTATTGTCATTGCAGTGAATTACAATGCAATGCATATTCCTGATACATTCGAACTTGTCTCCAATCCTTTCTCTGCATTATTCTATTTTCATGCTCAGCCACCGCTTCTCGGGCTTGTTTTCCTTGCAGCACTTAAATCAGGTTTCCCCCAGACTTTTCTCAATATTTCATATTCAGTACTATGCTTTGCAATGTGCCTTATCCTTTTGAGAATGATGAACATTTTCAAGGCAGGCAGATGGTTTTCTCTTGCTGCAGTCACATTTTTCTCTATAACACCACCTGTAATAATACTTCAGCATTTTTCTAATCATACTTTCATTGAAGCATTTCTGATTACTGCGTTTTCATGGTCAATTCTTGAATGGCTCAGTGATTACAGAAAAGTGTTTCTCTATCTCGGTTTCTTCTTTCTAATGCTACTGACACTCCTGAGACCATATTTTCATCCATTCCTGTTACTGCCTGTGATCCTGCTGATGATTTTATTCAAGTCAGGGCAAAGAAAGGAGATACTGAAGGCAGGACTGTCATTCAGCATAATCCCGATTGCACTGATACTAAAAAATCTGATACTTTTCGGAATCATATCAACTAGTTCATGGACAGGCTTAAATCTATCAAGACCAATTCATTACGCCCTTGGAAACGATATACTCAATGAGCTTATGAAGGATGGCAAACTGCCATTTTATGCTAATCAGGAGTATTTCTTTTTCAAGCCACAGGATATCATAGACAGTCTTGCAATGCCAAAAACAGGAATTCCGATACTGGACAACAAATACAGGAAAAGCGGATGGATTAATTATAACAATGCTGCATTCATAAAGGCTTCAAAAACTCTTCTGAAAGCAGATTTGTACGTGATCAGGAAGTATCCCCTGAGAATACTAAAAAGCTTCTTCCTTGGCTTATACTATTATTTCATGCCTGCAAGAACATTCGCAAGATGGGCTCTCCCGAATGAGGACAAGCTGGGTTCATGGAACATCATATACAGGAAATACCTATGCCTGGAAAAGAATTTCTGCAGATATCGCGGATTTGAACGGGTTGACTATGTCATATACATAAGCATAATAATGATTTACTTGCTGTTTTTCGCTGTTTCCTTGTTCAAGATTGCTGAAAGGGACAAAAGAACTTTGTTCTGGCTGCTTGTTTCTTCAACTGTCCTTTATCATATAATATTTACCAATATTTTCGAACTTGGTGAAAACACGCGTTTCAGGTTTGCAACAGAACCGATTGTATTTCTTGTTTTTGCTATCTTCCTGTTCAGAATGCAGGATTATATAAAAAGAAAGCTACTCAGAAGTTGATTCTTTCTCACTCTCATCATCAAACTTGAATCCGAGAACAATTACCCATTTATTCTCTTCCTTGATTAATTTCATTTCCTGTTTTTCTTTTGCCTTATTATCCTTCTTGCCTTCAAGAACTACAACAGCAGAATCTCCGTAAATCTTCTCGGAGCCAACCTCTATGAACTGGGCACCTTTCTTGAGAACTTCCTCCATATTATAGCCAATTGGCTCCTCATACTCTTCTTTTGTATCCTTGTCAAGTTTGTTGTAAACATCAAAGGCCTTCTTCATCAACTCCCAGTTTTCCCTGTCCTTCTTTGAAGTGAGTTTCATTGCAGATTCAATATCACCTGCTTTCAATTTAACAAGAAAATCCTCTACTACTGCCTTTGGTCCGTTCTTTCCTGATTTGCACGATATAATAATGGCAAGCATGCAAAAAGCAAATATTATATACTTTTTCATTTCACTCCCTAAAAATCATAATCTAGTTTCGAATATCTGGAAACATTAAGAAAGATTTTCCATTCATCATCTTCAAGTATGAGTTTTACATCTTTTTTCTCTTCCTGAGCTGTTCCCTTTTTATAAACAAGAGTAACAAATGATGAATCCTCATAAACTCTCTCTCCCTCAACAGTAAGGAAATAGGCAATGGATTTCACATTCAAGCTCAGATCATATTGCTGCTCCATCCCGGGCTTTCTCTTCTTCAGCTCATCCATTTTCTGCTTGAAAACAGCATATGCTTCCCTGTCTTCCTTGCACAAGAACTTTGCTGCTTCATCAAGTTTCCCGTATTTTGCATACTCAGCTGCTTTCTCTACAACCCTGGAAGGACTTCTTCTGCCGCATGATGATGCAAGAAGCAGGATAATCAAGATTAAAGAGAGTTTCCTGAGGCAATTCATCAAAAAAATCATGCAGTTTTGCTTTCAATATAGTAGTTCTTTTGCAAGCTAAATTGCAAAAAGCTGGTTATCCATTACCTTTGATACCAGCTTTTTATGTTCTATATAGCTGAAAACCTTCTTGGCAGGAACAATCTGCTTTTGACATGCTTCTTTGCCTTGCTTGCAGTTTTTGTAGATAGAATGGGTCTGGACATCGTCTTTGAGCCAAACATCTTTTTTATTCCACCCCATGTATCATTCTTCACGTTAACAGTAGTTCCAAAGCTTGCAAGTATCCATGCGTACTGCCTGTCATATGCAGTTGTCAGCTCAGACATGTAATAAACGGAATTGCATTCAGTCTGGTTGTTATAGAAATTGCTGTTGTATGCAATACCCCTCATATTATAACCAAAGAAAACAAACTGACCTTCAGAGGGAAGCTCTTTCTTCTGAGTGAAATTGTTCTGGTCCATTGCCCTCAGGAAAGCACTGTCAAGCTGAGATGCAGTTTCATCAAAGCATGAGACTACAAGAAGAAGTGACTGGATATTAATATCCCAGTCAAGACCGCGCAACCACCATGGTTTTGCAAGATCAAGCGGAACATCAAACTTGTTCTTGAATACCATATTCTTTGCATCAATTGTATAGAACTTGTAATTATCCCTGTCAACAACCCAGAGCTCATATCCGTAATTCGTTGAAATATAAGTGCATCCAGTAATATAGGGAGGATTTGCTTCCTCTACAACTGATTCGTCCAGCAGGCAAGCTCCATACAAAGTGCTTGGATTGTGGGCATCAACAAAGTACAGTGTCTTGGTCCCGTTACCAACAACAGCCATTGTATCACCTGAGAAACTCAATCCAATGTCATATGGTCTGTCTTCGAAGCTGACTATAAATTTTGCTTCCCATGTTCCAGTATTGGCATCTGCTCTCCATATCTCACCCTTATAAAACAGGCATGCATACAACTTGCCTTGAACATATGCAAGTCCAGTGCATGGCTGCTCTTCTGATTGCTCGTATGGCATTGGAAATGAAGCAACAAAATCACCAGGTTCAAAGGCACTGCTAAATGAAGACAAGACAATGACATAAAAAAGTATTAACATTTTTTTCATATTCTAGCCTCCTTAATTTGATAGCTATGTTGTTTCTCTTGAATGTCATAATGCAATATTTTATCTTTTTTTGTCAATGAAAATGATTATCTTAAATAATCCAGCCCCAGAGTCTAATAGACTGACTTATGAGGAAGTATTGAGGATATTATTTACTTATTATCTTCTGAAAACCCTTGACATTTAATATTGTCAATTTTTAGAGCGAAATATATATGAAAGGGAAGATCATGATTATAAAAAGGAGGTTAAAATGAGAAATCTGCTATCAATAATAATTCTGTTATCATTATCATCTCTTCTTTTTTCAGCACCTGGGGATTTGATATGGAGATATCAAACAGGTGATTGGGTTTACTCCTCTCCTTGTGTTTCAGATGGAGTTGTTTATGTTGGAAGTTTTGATACTAATCTTTATGCTATAAACTGCTCAGATGGAACTCTTAAATGGAGATATAAAACTGGTGGTACTGTTTCCTCTTCTCCTTGTGTCTCAGACGGAGTCGTTTATATTAGAAGTAATGATAAATATCTCTATGCAATAGAAACCTACGGTTATAGTAATTTCAAGGATAACAAATCAGCTTCTTATATTCCAGCCAAATCCTTCTCAGCCTCTCCAAATCCATTTACTGACAGACTTACGATTTCCCTTCTTTCAACGGGAGCAGTCTATTCCCTTACTGGTCAGCTGATAATGAAACTAGATAAAGGCAAGCACTCTATTAATACAACCAGCTGGAGAGAGGGAGTTTATATAGTGAAGTCAGGGAAGGAATGCAAGAGGGTTGTGAAGGTGAATTAAGGAAGGAGAGAATTATGAAAAATCTTTTTATTATGATAATTCTGGTAGCATTATCATCTCTGCTTTTTTCAGCTCCCGGGGATTTGATATGGAGATATCAGACAATGTCAAGTGTTAACTCTTCTCCTTGTGTTTCAGATGGAATTGTTTATGTTGGAAGTTCTGATTATCATCTTTATGCAATAAATAGCTCAACAGGATCTCTTAAATGGAGATTCAAGACTGATGATGCAGTTTGGTCATCTTCCTGTGTTTCAGATGGAGTTGTTTATGTTGGAAGTTGGGATGATTATCTTTATGCGCTAAATTGCTCAGCTGGAACTCTTAAATGGAGATATCAGACGGGTTGTGATATTTCCTCCTCTCCTTGTTTCTCAGATGGAGTTGTTTATGTTGGAAGTGAGGATAATTATCTTTATGCAATAAACTGCTCTGATGGAAATCTTAAATGGAAATATAAGACAGATAGTGAAATTTCCTCCTCACCTTGTGTCTCAGATGGAGTTGTTTATGTTGGTAGTTGGGATGATTTTTTTTATGCAATAAATTACTCGACTGGAACTCTTAAATGGATAATCTATACTAGTGATATTATTTCCTCCTCTCCTTGTCTCTCAGATAGAACTGTATATTTTGGAAGTAATGATTATTGTCTTTATGCAAATGGTGCTTCCAATGGAATTTATAAATGGAGATATAAGACAGGTGATTCTGTTTGGTCTTCTCCTTGTGTTTCAGATGGAGTTGTTTATGTTGGAAGTCAGGATACTTATCTTTATGCAATAAATAGCTCAGATGGAACTCTTAAATGGAGATATCAGACAGGTAATACTTACTCTTCTCCTTGTGTTTCAGATGGGATTGTTTTTGTTGGAAGTCATGATAGGTATCTTTATGCTCTTCAAGCAGGAACAGTTCAAGTAGTATTACCCAACGGAGGAGAAAGCTGGTATTGCAATGAAAACAATAACATAACCTGGAATGCAACTGCAATGGATAGCGTAAAACTCTTCTATTCAACTGATGCTGGTTCCAACTGGGTTTCAATAGCAACTTGTGAAGATCCATCAAGCGGGAATGGAACATACAAATGGAAAATACCATGGATGGAAACAGCTAATCAGGCAAGAATTAGATTAACCAACTGTTTGGGAAATCTCTCTGATAACAGCGATGCCAATTTCACAATTGATGTTGGTTCATTAACAGTAACATCACCTAATGGAGGAGAAGTCTGGAATATTGGAGATACTCAGGATATTATGTGGAATTCCTCAACAAATGTAGATAGTGTTCAAATAGAATATTCTACAGATAATGGCAGTTCTTATATATCAATTGAAAGAGTAGCAAATCAGAGTCCTTATAAATGGACAATTCCTGATACTCCATCAGAACAGTGTCTTGTCAGGATTACAAATACTGGATATAACAAACCAACTGATGTTAGTAATGCAGAATTTGAGATACGAAGAACAGGTTTTAAAAAGCAACTTGTAAAACCAGTATTCCATTATTATTCAGTGTTTCACCCAATCCCTTCTCAGAAAGATTGACTCTCTTAATTCCTTCATCTGCAATCATTTACGACATAACAGGAAAAATGATAACAAGACTTGATAAAGGAAAATATTCTCTTGATACTAGCAGCTGGAGAGAGGGAGTTTATATAATAAAAGCTGGGAAGGAAACAAAAAGGGTTGTGAAGGTAAGGTAAGGAAGGGAATGCCTGTGAATAATTACTTCTCAATGGAAATTATATGCAATTTCTCTTTTTCTACAATCAGCTTTCCCTGACCTGTACTGCACAAGGTTCTTGATTTCGGGAATTTACTGAGCAAATTCTCTATGTTTTTCTTGTCATGAAATCTTTCAAGAAATACTGCGATCATGAATTTATGCTCAGGGAACTTATCCCATCTCGGTTTGTATAAAACCTTTGAAGTCCCATTATTCAAAACCTTGTAACAATACAATGTCTGAGGTCTGTCTACAAGAAGAACTGTATTCTCATCTAGAAACATTGATGCTGTTTTTGCTGAGCTCAAGTAATTGTCTCCTGCAACATTGTTGAATGAGAAAATGTATAAGTATATGATTAATCCAAGATTAAAAGAAACCAGCCATAGTATCTTGAAGAATCCCTTTTCTGTTATCCTTCTTGCAACTGCAAGAGCGATAAAGGGTAATGCGATTTGTAGATAATAATCGTGCTTGTGGTAAAACAGGTAATATATAAGAAAGATTATGAGGAAATATTCATCTCTGTAATATGTTGATTCCCTTTTCTTTAAGAAAATGAAGATTATGAAAAGTGATGATGTCCACAACAACCAGAATGCAGTATTTCCATAGAATGATATTTTCAACAAATCAGATGGAGTAGCTTTTCCACTCTCACCAAAAGCATAACCGAATAGTGTATCAAGGAATACCTTTTCTCCATAATGACTATACAGGGAAATCAGGTAAACTGAGAATGGAATGATAACCATGATGACTGGGAGAACAAAGTATAATAACTTTCTACTCTTGTCCTTGCTCATATAAATCAATAGATAGTAATAGATTATGAAAAAGATACTACTGTATTTTATGAGTACTGCTGCAAGAAGAGAAAGAAGAGACAAGACAATATATATAGCCTTGTAATTCCTTTTTTCCCATAGTGTTATGAGAAAGACATAGAGGAATAAAAGCATGGTCTGAGGTGCTTCAAGCTGAATTGTTCTGCTTATATAAAGGAAGTAAGGCATTGACAGTAAAGAGAATACAGCAATCCGCTTCCTGAAAATCGACATTTCAGTTACTTCGGTATAACTTATTAATATATATATGGTTAGGATGCCAAATATAAGCATGAGAACTCTCAATGCTGCAATCAAGGTGAAATGATTCAAGTTTTTCAGAGGATATGTAAGATAAAGCAATAAGGGAAAATGATTTATGTAATAGTTACCAACGAACTCCTTAAGCGAAGCATCCTTTCTGAAAAACTCTTCCCATTCAAGAAGATATCTTGCTTCATTCCAGCCATGAGCTCCTGATGGTGGTGCATTGATTCCAACAACAGTGAATCCCAGCATTACTATTACTGAAATCAGGAGCAGCTTGAATTTGTCACTCATTCGTTTCAGTATCTCCTTGCTCCTCATCGTCTTGTGGGTGCTCTTTGCGGTAATCTGTTATTATCTGGTTAATCTTTTCTGCATGATCCAGTCCCTCATCATAATAGAAGTAGAGCTCAGGAATTTCCCTTATCGAAATATTCTGTGCAATATGCGATTTCAGATAACCCTTTGCTCTCTCAAGAGCATTGCTTACTTCCTGCCTGTCTGTATCTTTGGGCAGTATATACTTGACTTTCACAATCTTGAGATCCTTTGACACCTTGACTGATGTTATTATTATATCTTTCAATCTGTTATCCTTGGATTTGAAAAGAAAAATATTTGAAAGCTCCCTCTGAAAAATGCTTTCAGCTCTTGCTACTCGAATTGCCTTAGCCATATTTACCTTCTTTCTTCCTGAAGAAAGCCTTGTCATAGCACAAATCTTCTAATTCATTATCCTGCATTTTATTTAGCAGGTACATAACTTGTGAAGACCTGTAGCTTTCAATGTTGAAACTTATCCTCTTGTTCTTTATATTGGTTTTGAGTATGTCAATCCTTTTTCTGTAATCTCTCCTTTCTATGAAACTCGCATCTTTCCAGACACTATTCCTCTTGGGAACCATAGGATTAATGCTTATCTCAATCCTGCCTTTGTAAATGCTGTTAAAGGAATTCATAAGCTCCGCTGTCTCAATAATATCTGCTTCAGTTTCCAAAGGCAAACCTATTATCAAATAAAGTTTTAATGATTCCATGTTTGTCTTTTTCAGTCTCTCTGCAAATGACAGGAAATCCTCACTGTTAAATCCCTTGCCTGTCATTTCGAGAAGTTTTCTTGAACCAGTTTCAAGTCCAGTAGATACGGTTTTCATTTTCCCCTTTTTCAATAGATCCAGTATATCATTGTCCAGCATGTCAAAACGCAAGCTGGAAGTCCCGATTGAATAACCAAGTTCAACTGTTTCTTTCAGCAATTCTTTCCACAAGGGATGAGTATGAAGTGCAAGGCCTACCAGACCAATCTTGTCTGTAAACTTCCTGGCATGCTTCACATTTAAGAGATAAAAATCCCTGTCAATAAATCCCAGTGAAGAGCGACTTGCAGAGCAGAACTTGCATCCGTGTGGACAGCCTTTCTGGATTTCAATAAGGAATTTTTCAGGAAAATGTGAATTGGGAGTAATGACATTCCCGCATGCATCAACTTTATTGCTTCCATTGCAATTCTCGAAATCAAAGTTTTTCTTTGGATTTTTACAGAAACCTCTAATTGCATCAATACCTTCATCTGTCAAAGGTCCTTTGTAAATCCCGTCAGCTATCCTTGATATTATGCCTGGCAACAGATCTACCAATGGTCCTCCTGCAAGAATGAAATGGCTTTCCCTCTTTTCTGATAATGGCTCAATATTCAATTTCCTGAGCATCTCAATGAAATAGAGTAAATGCTCCTCCAAATACAGGGAGACAAACAAGAATCTGTAAGTGGAAATCAGTCTTCTGCTTTCAATTGCATATAGTCCAAGTTTCTCATCAATAAAAGCCCTGTCTGTATGCAAGCCTTCCTGCATCAGTTTATCATGTACTGCTATATAGCCAAGTGACGACATTGCAACACTATATGAAGCAGGAAACACAAGACATATATCTGCCTTTTGCCTTTTTTCATACTTGTGAAGAAAAATCTCTTCATCAAGAAGCTTTTTGAAGTAAGGTTCTTTTCTTGTTGTCACAACTTAAAGAAAGTCATATTGATAAAATATTTGTCAATACAATTGATGTTGAAATCTAATAATTTACTGACAAGGATTTACCAGAAAACCAGATGAATCCTACTTGAGGATCAGATAGTTGTTCATCACAAGAAAGTCCAGTTCTGTTTCAGTAAAGGTTTTCAAAGCATCTTCCGGGGAGTTCACTATTGGTTCATATTTCCTGTTGAATGAGGTATTGAGAAGCATTGGGATTTTGTCCTCATTATAACATGCAAGAAGAAGTGAACACCATGGATCATCTGAAAGCGGAACAGTCTGTATCCTTGAAGTCCCATCTACATGAATGACTGCTGGAACTTCTGCCTTTGCCTTGTCTTTTGCCTTCACTATGAAAAGCATGAATGGAAATTCCTGACCTGGTTCAATATCAAAATAAAGCGGGGCAAGATTTGAGAGAATTGAAGGAGCAAGTGGTCTGTAATACTCTCTTTCCTTTATTATGTCATTTATCCTGTCTCTTACATTCACACTTGAAGGATCAGCAATTATGGACCTGTTGCCAAGTGCCCTTGGACCGAATTCTGCTCTTCCCTGAAACCATCCACCAATTTTTCCTTCCTTGAGTAATCTGGATACAGGTTTCCATCTTCCCTCTTCAGGCAACAGAACCTTGTTAGAGAATTCCTTGACTGCATTCTCTACATATTTGCTGGAATATTCCACTCCAAGGGAAACTGATGTCAGTCTTTCCCTGTCAGGCTGTACTCCATTGTTCAAACCGCTAATAAGCGCTGCACCATAAGATGCACCTGCATCATGTGAGGCAGGCTGTATGAAAATATCCTTGAACAAGCCGCTTTCAAGAAGATGACCGTTCAGAACACTATTCAAAGCCAGCCCTCCAGCCATACAGAGATGTTCTATCTTGTGCCTCTTCGCTCTTGTCTTCAGGAAAGAAGTGACTGTTCTTGCTAATGCTTCCTGAAGCGAGCATGCTAAATCAGCATGACATTCGTCTATTTTTTCATGCTTTCTTCTTGGAGGAAAACCTACAAGCTTTATGAAATCACCATTATAATAGGGTTTTTCACCCCATGGATGCTGGAAATACTTCAAGTTCAGTCTGTACCCGTCAATACCATGAGGAATCAACAATGTATCGAGTACATGCCGGTATCTGTCCCTGCCATATGCGGAAAGCCCCATGACTTTATATTCATCATGATGCTGGGCATAACCAAGATACTGACAGAATGTCTGATATAAAACACCCATGCTGTGAGGGAAATCAAGTGACCATACAAGTTCCAACCTTCCATGCTCACCGAGAAAAAGTGATGTTGTTGTCATTTCCCCGATCGCATCTGCAATGAATATGAGTGCTCTGTCAAATCCTGATGGATAGAATGCTGATGCTGCATGAGCAAGAGGATGGGCAATATAATCTACTGGAACATCCTTTAAACCAAGATCCTCCCTGACATGCCTGCCAAACGAGAATGTCTTGAACCAGTACTTTATCCAGGAATTCTGATGCCTGACTGTCCTGTGTATCTTTGGAAGATTCTTGATAACCTGCATGAACTGGGGAAAGAGATTTCTGTAAGGATTCCTGTAATATGCAACCCTGTCTATTTTTCCCTGAGCCTGTTTCAAGCAGAAACTTGCTGCCTTGACAGGGAATGATGCTTCATGCTTGTCCCTAGTGAATCTCTCTTCTTCAGCAGCAGCAGTAATCCTGCCATCCTGTACAAGAACAGCAGTACTGTCATGCCAGAATGCAGTCAGTCCCAGTATGTTCAATTCCTGCTCCAGTGCTCAGATTTCAATTTCCCCTCTTTTTCATATATCCAGTAAACATCAAGTTTCATTGGCAGATTGTAAAACCAGTCTTTTGCCCCTTCCAGACCTGCAACAAACAAGCCCGTTGCAAGAGCATCAGCAGTAGTCAGATCCTCTGCTACAACAGTCACGCTTCTGACTGAATGAACAGGTGGGTAGCCAGTTTTAGGGTCCAGTATATGGCAATATCTTTTTCCATTGAACATGAAAAAACGCTCATAATCGCCTGATGTTGCAATTGCCTGATTTGAGCTGATTTTTATATTCTCGAAAATCTCGTCCTTCCTGTCAGGATGCCTTATCCCTATTTCCCAGCCTTCAATACCAGGTTTCTGGTTACCAATTACTCTTATATGACCACCTGAATTTATATAACCCTTTTTTACTCCTGCCTTAATAATATCGAAATAAAGCTTATCAGTCAAGTATCCTTTCGCAATTCCCCCGAAATCTTCTTCATCATGATTTGAAAGAGCGAGTCTTATTGCATCTTTCGAGGGAAGATCGTTTTTTTCCCTTGCTTGCGTCCAGAGCTTGACAAGCGGTCTTATTCTTGTATTGAAACAGCCCTGAGTAAGTTTCTCGAAATTCCTTGCAATAATACTGAGAGAATCCCATTCAGCACTTTTCCCGCCTTTCTTGTGCCAGTCGAACTTGTCAGTATTTTTCGTAAAATCTCTTTTTATTTTCTCCCATTTGCTTTCGCTTATACCTTCCAGATCAACCTCTATTACTGTATTCATAAGAAAAAATGTATCTTTTATATGCTTCTCATTTGAGCATGAACAAAGCACAAGAAAAATCAGGAGAATAAATATTCTTGACAAAACATGCCTTCCTTTCATTAAAGGTTGCCATAAGTTAAACCGGGGAGTGGCGCAGCCCGGTAGCGCGCATGGTTTGGGACCATGATGCCGGAGGTTCAAATCCTCTCTCCCCGATTTAATATTCAGCGTTTTTTTGTCAATGCGCCTGTAGCTCAGCTGGATAGAGCAACGGACTTCTAATCCGTAGGTCATTGGTTCGAATCCAATCAGGCGTGCATTGTGGAAATCAATTAAATAGCAAACAATGAATCATGAAGAGAATGGTTTTATATTATAAAAATAGAAATGAAATAAACTAAGTCGCTTCCCCTTTCAGATAAGCGACTTAGTATAGTAGAAAGGCAATTAAAAGTTGTTTTTAAGGTTCAGCTGAGAATATCTTCAGTTCAACTGCTTCTTCTAATGGTTCTTCAATCTCTTTTACCCAACACAATTCGAAAGATAATTTTTCTTTGTCTTTTTTCTGAATAGCCTTTATCTCAATAAATACTTCATTTATGGGTTTAAGAACTATCGTATTGTCACCTTTTTCCAGACAAATGGTGCCTTCCTTCAAACCTGTCAAAAGACCTTCCATAAATGAAATTGCTTGTTTCAAATCAACTTTGCCTTCTAATTCTACCTCTTTTTTTCCCATTTTTTTCTCCTTTCTTTCAAAAATGATTAATGATATTTCTCTTGGTTCTTTTTCCTTGCTTGCTGTTTTTTCAACTACTTCTTCGTCGAATTCTTCTGCTTTTTCGACATTATCCTCTTTTTCCTTTTTCTTTTTAGCCATAACTTCCTTCCTCCTTGTTAACTAAAGAACTTGATGAATTTTTTTATGCTATTTATACCATGAAAACTTCAATTCAAGTTTTTCTTTATCTTTTTTTTGATTTACTTCTATCTCCATCTCTATCACTGATTCGGGCTCCAGAATTAAAAATGCTTTTCCTTTCTGTATATATATCTTGCCGTCTCTGAAGCTCTTTGCAAGATTTTCCAGGTATTCTGCTGCCTTGTGAGATTCAACAATTACTTTCAGATCAATTTCCTTATTTGTCATTCCAATCAATCCTCCTTCTATGCTAGTGAAAGTAATACCGGTATTAATTTATCTTCATCTATGTAAGGTTTGCTTTCTTCTGTAATGAGCTCAGTATTTACTACTTTTATTCCCAGTTTTTCATATTTATCTATGTCTGATAATTCAGGATAATCACCATTCTTGATATCCATTATTATATAGTTTAAAATATCTTCTTCTTTCACTTTTTCTGAACAACTGGACTGTAGATAGAAAAGAAGATTGTCTATGCAGTCAGTCATTTTCATCCCCAGCTGTTCAGGATCATTACCTGTATTTGGTATATATACTTTCAGGCATTTATTTGCTGAAATTGCACTCCCAACACCTGCTGGTAGAAAATTGGCAATTAGGCTCGAATAAAAACTACCCATCGGATAACATATCAAATCTGCATCCATTATTAAATCATGAGTCTTCTGCCTTATACTGATGTTTTCCTTTACAGGTTTATTCCTGCTTTTTGTAAGAAATATTTCCTTAACAGGTGATTTAACAGGTTCGTGTTCTTTGCCTGACAAAAGGTGCTGACCTACAAACATGCTTCCATCCTGCAGTAATACTGCAATATCCATGAATTCATTTATTACAGGTCTTACTGTAGCTCTCACCTCAACAAGTTTAGAGAAAAGAAATACTACTGGATCGATATGTCTTTCATTGTTTAAATATCCTCCAGTGAGTATAAGATTTCCAATGCTTGCTCCCCTGAGAGAAAAATCATGCATATTATTCAGGAATATTTTTAAATGATTTCTTATTATCTTTCTCATTGGATCTGGAATGCAAGAAACCATCTTGTTGTGTCCTTTTATCATTGAAATAAGTCTTGAGAGAAGTTTTTCTTCACTTTCGTCTTTTGAAAATCTATATGAGAAAAGTTCATATATATCTGGATTTCCTTTTATTGACTTGTCTGCAAGTGCCATGAGACGATTCCTCAAATCCCCTACTGAAAGCATCTTGAAAGAATCCCTTATCTTTGCAGAGCTACCTCCTGAATCAAAAGGCGTGATAAGGTGTATAGTATTGTGGGAGTATTTTATAATTTCCTGACTTAATTTTCTAAGTGCTGATCCACCACTGAAAAAGAGAATACCAGGTCCAAATTCAGGAGCTTTCAGACTTTTTGCTACAGTTAATGGGTCAGGAATTCTTATCGTCTTTCTTATCTGAAGTGTCTTGTTTCTTGCACTTTCCTTGATATTCATACTTTTGTCTTTCGGAGAATCATCATGATTTCTTTCCTGACGAGATTAAAGTCAATTCCTCCAGTTATTTCAAATACTGCACAATTCTCAAGGCATTTTAAATATGACTGATCAGTTGAGTTGTATTTATCATTACTGGATAGCTGAAAAAACAACCCAGGAGACTTGGCAAATACAGGTATTAAATCGGTTCTTTCTGATAAGTCTATTCTTTTTATGAAGAAAGGATCTTTCACTCTTTTCCAGTTTAAAATTATAAGTGCATTTATCTCAGATTCAAGAATAAACACTTCTTTATGAAAGATTTCTTCTATGAATACATCATATTTATGCTCTAAATTCCATAATTTGTCCTTAGGAATTTTTAAAAATTCTTTTCTTTCTTCTTCTTTCAATATTTTCATTAATGAAGGACTAGCTAATAATGTTCCGGGATTGACTCTTGGATATTTTGGTACACCATACATATACGTTTTATTAGCTACTCTTTTCATCATTATCCTGTCATTACTAAGAAACAGGAAATTCCTATCCAGAAAGTTCAATGCCAGAGTTGATTTTCCAGCACCCGAAAATCCTGATATTGCTATTCCAAGTCCTTCACCAAGAATTCCTGCAGAATGGAACAGAAGGCATCCGTTTTTTAACATCCACTCTATATATCTATTGTTTATGAAATTCACTATCTGATTGGAATTTTTTATGCATTCCCCGCATGCAATATTAGTCCCCCCTCCAAATATAAATACAAGTCCTGTTAATACTTTTCTTACAATCCTTCCGTCTTCAAGATCAATATACTCTTCCTTTATTCTTGTCTTTCCAGGATCAGGTTCCTTGATTAAATAGTTAACATTGAATTCTTTGTTATCTGATTCAATTGCGATTATCCTAATACTCTCTCCTGAATCAATTGATATGAATCTATTGTAATAGGATTTAAGACATGATATTAGTGCTGATGAATTTGAAACAACTTTTATATTCACATTGACGAATTTCAGATAAAGAGTTTCCTTCAAGATGAGCTCTTTCAGCAATTTCTCCTTGATGGACTCTACTGACATGTCTTTTTTCATGATTTTATTTTTTCCATAACATAATCAACATATAAATTTGCTGCATCTATTCCATTTGCTTCCATTAGCCCTCTGAAACCTCCAAAAGCTGAAACTTCAAAAACAAACATTCCCTCATCAGTTTCTGCAATATCAACGCATGTGAAATCAAGGTTGAAAAGAGATTGAGCCTTTTCAGCACACTTTATCATTTCATCTGAAGCTTTATAAGGGATATATTTGCCTCCAGATTCTATAGTTGTATTCCAGGCACCTTCAGATTTCAACCTTGCATAAGTTGCCAGATACTTGCCTCCTAAAAACACAAGACCAAAATCCTTCTCCT
>JAFGND010000101.1 GCA_016927185.1 Candidatus Coatesiibacteriota bacterium | reverse complement strand
TCTTATCAGTAAATCATTATCTAAGGTTTTCCTTATAATTATTTGAGGAGGAAAATTATATATAGAAAAATTCCTTCTCTGCCTTATTTACTCCTCATCCTCAGTCCTTCTCCAATCATGTGAAGGATTTCTGCCTTGACTTAAAAACAAAGCCAGTCTCTTTGGGCAATCATGTTAAAAGCAATAGTATTAATCCTCTCCCTCTATTTATTGATACTCCTCTTTTCCTGTGCCAAGATGGAATACCCGGGAGGAGGCCCTGAAGACAAAAAGGCTCCCAAAATAACGGAGACTGTTCCAGAGCACAAGACAACCAGATTCAAAGGCAAGGAAGTGCTTATTACATTTTCTGAAGATATGTCTGAGAGAACTGTTAAAGAGGCATTGTCATTCATTCCACCTAATTTCTTCAAGGTAAAGGGATGGAAGGGAACTACCCTTATTCTTGAACCAACCAAGCCTTATTCTGAAAACCAGACTTACATAATCAATATGAATACGAATGCAAGAGATTTGCAGGGAAACCCTTTAACTTCACAATTCATACTGGTTTTTTCTACTGGAAAATCTCTTGCTGACGGAATCATTTCAGGAACACTCATCTGGAAACTTGCTGAAGCAAACCAGCTTAAACTTGGTCGAGTTAATCTGACTTCAATGCAGGATTCAACCATAATTTATACTACAACAACAGATTCTACCGGAACATTCTTCTTCAAATATCTTGCAAAAGACAGATACAAAATAGAGGCATTCCTGGATATAGATAACAACCAGAAATACAGTGATACAAGAGAGCCAGGGATTTCCCAGGTCCTGGATATAACTACAGGGAACAGAGAAGCCCTGGATCTGGAACTTACAGTTTTCGATACTATTCCACCCAAGATAGGAACTGTCATATCATCAGACAGGGAAAACTTAATTGTGAAGTTTGATGAGGAAATAAAACTTGATAGTCTGAAAAATGAAGCAAACTGGAGAATCTCTCCTTCTGAAGACTCAACAAAAACTGCAAAAATATACACTTTTTTTAATGCAGAGGCAAAAACCAGGGAATGGTATTTCAGAACCGAAACTCTTGATGCAAAGAAAAAATACAAGATTTACTGCAAATATGCTGAGGATATTTCCAAAAATATTGGAAAAAACCTTGTAGCGGAATTTGAATCAAACGAGAGCATTGATTCAACCTTTTTGAAAGTGAGCAAAATTGAACCTTCGGCAGGCAAAGCAGCTGTAAGCATAAGAGACAGTATTACGATTTATTTAAACAGGGAGTTTGACAGGGAATCTCTACAGAAAGCATTTACCCTGAAGGCACAAGCAGGTACTGAGACGGTATTCGGCAAATGGTCTTTTCCTCACCCTTTACGTGCAATATTCACTCCCAACTACCCACTTTCATCAAAAATCCAGTATGTAATCAATATAGACACAAGCCTTGTTGATTACAGAGGCTGGAAAATGGATAAACCTTTCCAGAGTACTTTCACAACTGAAGTCTCAGAGGAACCTGGTAGTTTCTCAGGAAGCATAATTTACAGAGCAATCAATGCACCAATAGTGATTTCCCTTTCAAAGGGAAGTGGCTGGACAATGACAACGACAATATCCAAACCAGGACCTTACGAGATAAAAAAGGTTCCTGCAGGAATTTATACTGTCAATGCCTTCATAGACAATAACAAGAACGGCAAGCTTGACGTGGGAGAATCTTTTGGAAGCTACAGGGGAGTTGTAGTAGTAAAATCCGGTATAGCAACCACTAATATTGATGTCACATTATTCCCATAGGAAAACTTATGAACAACGAAATTATTATATATTGCACTTTCCCTGATGAAGAAAGTTTGAAGAAGATTACAGGATTGCTCCTTGAAAAGCATCTGATTGCCTGCATTAATTACTGGAAAATGAAAAGTTCTTATTGGTGGAAGGACAGGATTGAAGAATCAGATGAAATAACTGCAGTAATGAAATCGGTTGAAAGCAATTTCAATGAAATAGAGAAACTTTTCAGAAAAGAGCATCCTTATGAAGTTCCTGCACTAGTATATTTCAGGATAGATGGAGGTTCTGCATCATTCCTTGACTGGATAAACATGGAAAGCAGTGCTACTCAAATTCCTGAATAAGGACAAAAATATCCTGTACTGATTCTGCCTTCAAAAATCTTTTCATGAAATCATCATACTGGCTTATCTGAACTATATCTTTGTAAATCTCCAGATATAATCTTGGATTGAAATAATTGCCGAATACTCCAAAAAAGGCATGGCAAGGCATTTCATCGCGTGATTCAAAAGGAAGCCCCGGAGTTGATCTTGCTATTACGACATATGTTCCATCCATGGTCTTGCTTCTCACATGTGGAATTGCCACTCCTCTTCCTATGCCAGTAGTATCTCTTTTTTCCCTGTTCCAGATATCAGTCAGAAGCCTTTTCCTGTTCTTTACATCTTCAGTTATAATTACAAGATCCACCAATTCCTCAAGCACGCTGAATTTTATTGCCTGGATAATCTTCGGCTTCATTCTTTCTTCATCATCCAGTTGCATATTCTCAACTGTCTCTAATTCCAGCTTTATCAGATTTTGATTCATATATGAAGAAATCATAAGCCTGTCTCCAGTATCTGCAATATTCTGTAGAGAGGCGTCAGGTTAAGGCAACCAGTGTAAAGAGATGGAGGGAAAAAAGTGCATCTGGTTTTTTCTTGTTGTGGTGAGGAAAGATACGGAAATTCAGCTCTTTCAATTATTCCCCTGTAAATTTTGAACTGGTAATGCAGTTCGGACGGGAATACCCAGTCTTCCTCTACCAGATTGCCTTCAAACTCGCTGAAAACAGAGCTCAATCTGTCTTTCACTCCTCTAACAACTCTTTCTCTCTCGAATCTTTCTTTCAGATCGACAGTAAGTGCAGGGAGAGGAATCATTACAAGAACAATCCTTTCTTCCCGGTAATTGAAAGCCTGGAAGGAAATTGAATAATCCTTTCCCATAAGCATGCTTCCCCATTTATTCTTGAAATCCTTAGAAAGAAAAAGGTTATGAAAAGGTGCATCAATAGATTCCTTCAATGTGAAACAGGCTACTGCATAAGATGAGGCATTTTCAGGGAGATTGACAAGTTCTTCCTCCACTTTCATAAATCTTGGATCCTGAGATATGAATGCAAAATGAAATGGTTTTATTTCTTCATCAATACTGAGATAATATTTTCCCCTGTCCTTGTTCACTTCATTCAACATGGAATGCTCTTTTATTTCTATCCCTTCGGTTGCAAGGCATTCCTTCCAGAAGGTGAAGTAATCATCTACATTTGAAGTAAATCTCCACGCTCCCTTGGAGAACATCAATGCAGGCAAGATCCCAACTGAATTATTCCAGTAGAATGGAGTATCGCAGGAAAAAAGAGCAAGAAATATTGCTGCCTTGGTCCAGATTTCAGAACCTAAGAATTCCTTCAGGTAATCAAACCATAATTCATATCTTTCTGACTGGAAACTCATTTTCCTGAGTATAGATTTTTCCTTCTTTTTCAATTCTCCCTGCGGAAAACCGAGAAGATCATTCCAGAGATTTATTGCATTGCTTGCTTCTTCAAGATATTCATAAAAATGAGGATTATACTTGTTGTCATCAGAGAAAACCAATATATCATGCCATGATAAAGGATCTTCATCTTCCTCATATATCTCAACCATAGGTCGCATTAGTGCGAAGTCAGGCAAATCAGAAACAGATATTGACGTCTTATTGATTATCTTGAGGATTTCATGGAGTCCAATAATATAACATGGAGGATATGGAAGGCTTTTATTCAGAAAACCGAAAGGCTTGTATTGCTTTGTCTTGTAGAAAGATACATGATGACCTAGTTGCTTTGCACGCAGTGCAGCAGGATAGAAAAATGGATGGTCACCTACAAAAAAAGTTTCTACTGCCATTTATAAACTGCTTAGCCCTATTCAGAAATATGTAATTTCTGTCAAGTTTATTGAAAATTCGAATATTTTATCATTTTTCCATTATAACAAGAAGAATTTGTTGAAAGAAAAGAAAATAGCTTGCGGTTAATGCCTGAAGACTCTCTGTTCAGTGAAAATCATTGCAATCCCCAAATCATCAGCTTTTTCTATGACTTCAAAGTCATTCTTGCTGCCACCTGGTTGAACAACAGCCTTTATACCTTCCCTGACTGCTTCCTCAATGGAATCTGCAAAAGGAAAAAGTCCATCTGATGCTAAAGCTAGTGCCTTATCTGTTTTTTCCATGCCATTCTTCTTGCTGATTGCTATCAACGTAGAATCTATCCTGCTCATCTGACCTGCTCCAATACCGAATGTCCTGTCAACTGATGTAATAACGATTGCATTGCTTTTTACATAAGGAACTATTTTCCATGCAAATTTCATAGCTGCCATTTCCTCTTCGTCTGGTTTCCTTTTCGTAACTACTTCCCATTTAATAGCTTTCGTAACCATAGGGGATTGCGAAAGTATTCCAAGATTTGTGCTTCTGATAATTGCATGCTGTTTCAAGGAAGAAGGATTATATCTGATAATTCTCCTGTTGCTTCTCTTCCTTAACCTAGATAATGCCTCCTCTTCAAATGATGATGCTATTATAACTTCAACGAATTTCCCCTTAAGCTCATCCGCAAAAGAATTGTCTATCTCCCTGTTGACTGCAATTATTCCGCCAAACCATGCCTGAATATCAGTATCCCTGGCTTTCTGGAATGCATCAGTTATATTGTTGCCAATTCCAACTCCGCAAGGATTGCCATGCTTCACTATTACACATGCAGGTTCTTCGAATTCCGAAAGCAGCAATAGTGCACTGTCAATATCAAGATAATTGTTATAACTGAGCTGTGCTTCTGAAAGTTTCTCTATTCCAAGGCTTGATGAGATGTTCCTGTAAAGAATCGCAGATTGTGATGGATTCTCTCCATACTTCAAATCCAGAGATATTTCTCCAAACTGAGGAACTAGCTCAAGTGACTTAACACCTGACAGGAAAGACATTATCTCGAGGTCATAATTGGCAGTTAGCTCAAAAGCTTTTGAAGCCAGTTTCTTCCTGTAATCTATCTCAATCCTGTCTTTCTTCAGGTTTTCCATGAAATCATGATACTGTGAAATGCTTGACAAAACTACAACAAATCTGTAATTCTTTGCAGCTGCCCTCAGAAGAGCTGGACCTCCTATATCAATATATTCAATGAGATCCGTTTCATTAAGTGCTGCATCTGCCATCTTCCTGAAGGGATAAAGATTTACTATCACCAAATCAATGTCCTTGAGGTTCTTTTCTGCATCGCATTTACATGGAACATCTCTTTTCCGGAGAATTCCTCCATGAATGCTTGGATGAAGAGTTTTTACCCTGCCTTCAAGCATTTCAGGGCTCTTAGTGAAGCAAGAGACTTCAGTTATTGACAATCCTGCTTTTAAAAGTTCCTCTGCTGTCCCTCCTGATGCTATTATCTCTATTCCCTTGTCGTTCAAGAATTTGGCTAACTCAACAATACCTGTCTTGTCCCATACTGAAATCAATGCTCTTTTTATTTTCATTATTTATCCTTCTCCAGTTCAGCTGCATCTTTTTGATTTTCCTCATTGTGCTCTTTTCCATCAGCCTTTTTTTGAAGTTCTTCAGGAATGTCAATGGAACTGTTTTGCAGAGTTTTCACACCAAGCTTATATATTTTCATTGCCTCGTCCTTTTTGTTCAATTTCTCATAAATAGTACCGAGTCTGAGATAATAATCACCTCTCAGCTTGTAATTATTTAATGCTTTCATTGCAGAATTCAATGCGCTTTCATAATCATTCATTTCAATAAAAATGCCAGCCTGCATATAGAGCATCTCAGCAGTACTTCTCTTGTCGCTTATTGACAGGGTATTTATCCCTGATTGAAGAGCACTTATTGCATATCCATAGTCCTTCTGCTTGTTGTAAATATAAGCCAGGTTTGTATAGTATACTGCCTTATAGGGATTCAGATTAATTGCTTTGTAAATTGCATCTATTGCTTCCTTGTTCTTTCCCTGTTCAAAATAAACCAGACCTTTCCTGTTAATCATGTTTGCGGCAGAATACTTGTTTTCCTTCTTCATATAGTAATCTGTTCCTGATTGATATAAATCAATTGCTGCATCATATTTCTTTATTTTCTGTAGATATTCTCCCAGCTTTATCCTGTAGATAAGACTGTCAGGAGCTTCATTTATAGCAATCCTTCCATAAATAAGTGCTTTTTCACTGCTTTCCTGGCTAATATAATATTCTTCCAGATTATAAGCAAGATTGGCAGACTTATCCTTGTTTTTCTTCCTGAAATAGTTGTAAGCATTTATCAAAATCTCTTCCTGCTTCTGAAAAAACTTCAGCTGCCCATAAGAAAATCCAAGATTTGTATAAAATACCGGTTCTTCTGAATATATTCCTATTGCTTTCCTGAAAAGATCTATGCTTTCCTGATATTTCCTTGCATCAACTGCTTTAACTCCTGCAAGATTGAATAGTCTGGCAGATTTCTCCTTATCCCTGGGAAGTATTATGCTCCCTCCTTTTTCCAGCAGCTTGATTGCTTCATCCACTTTCCCATTCTTTGCAAGCATTGTAGACATTACCCTGTATGCATAAGAATTTTCATCATCCTCAGCAATGGCAGTATTATAGAATTCATAAGCCTTTTCATTCTCGCTCTTCTTTTCATAAAGCTGACCAAGATATACATTCATATTGCCAAGTTCTTCCTTTATGTCCTTGACTTTTATCTCATTATTAGGCTCTAGCTTATCAATTCGTTTTAGTACCTTCAGTCCCTCATTATAAATAGTTGCTATCTCTTCAGTCGAGAGATCCTGATTCTCTGCTATACTTCCATAAGTCTGATAAAAAGAGCGAATAATCCATGGAGTATTTACCCAGTGAGCCAGTGAATTTGTTTTCTTTGCAAGTTCCATTGCCTTGTCATTCGCACCAAGTGTTATTAAAGCTCTCATCTGAAGAATTCTGCTGTACAGAATATTGAAAGTCCTGTCTTCCTGGGATTGTCCCTGAATCGAATGCAGCAATAATGTGCTTAAGAGTATGACAGTTAATATTTTTCTCATTTCAAACCTCTATTCTATTGACTAAAATTTCGCTTCTATAAAATGATTGCGAAACTCATTCAATAATGTTTGAATTTCACACATTATATTTTGAATAAGTTGTCAATTAAAATATACGGCATTTTTGATTTTATTCCAAGGATAGGGAGATGGGAGAGCTGAGAGGGAGCAAAAGCCAGTTTGTTTATAATGATTTAACAAAATGGCTTGAAAGTGATTTGGGAGATTCTTCAGGATGGGATTCCCAGAAAAGAATACTTTCTGTTCTTCTTGAAAGAAAAGATGGGCTTGGAAGGCTTGCAATTCTCTGCCATTTCATGAAGAGCATAACTGACAAGACTGACAGATCCAGGATATTCAAGCAATTGTTTTTACCAGCCAGTTTCACTGCATCAACTGACAAGGATTATTTCGTCAGGCTGAAGACACTCATGGAAGAATACAAAGCAGCTTCATCATCAGATATTTTCTGGAAAAATTATGTATCGCGACGATCCCATTCATGGTTGAAGGTAAAGGAAAAAGTACTCATAAATATTTCTAAAATGCCTTTGATTGTAATTCCACCTGCTTCTGTAATTATAGAAATGAGATTTCTCCTCAAAAGACTGCTTCACATAAAAATCAATCCAGATGATTCAATGGAAGAGAGACTTGGCAATCTTCTGCTTGGGCATAAGGGCTTGTACGCTCTTGAGCTCGCTTATGTTCAGCGGATGAAAGATAATTTCAACAGATTTGAAGATGCTGAATTCTCTGCCATAGATATGGGATTATTCAACCTGCTTTTAATAATAGAAATCCTTCTGAGTGATAATTATGATGCCAAATTGATAGAGAATCTTGAAGAAAATAACAAGATCATTTCTTCATCATGGTGGTTATGGTATTTCTATGACATAATGCGCAAGAGTTTCAAGAAGGAGTTTTTAGAAGCATTCAACCTTGAAAAGAGGGATCCTGGCGTGGATTTTAAAATGCTTGAGACTGGTGACATAAGCTTGCCAGAGAGTGTTCCCCCATTGACATTAGATGAAGCATTTTCAAGGATAAGAACTCATTTCGAGAGAATATACAGATATCATGAACAGATAAGAAGCTTCATTTATCCTTATTTCATAAATAACAAGAGAGATACTGAATTCTCTATGGAATTCAGCTCATTGTTTCTTCATCACATGTCAATTCCTGATTATAAATATGCTTCTGGCAAATCCTTCAATACTGAAGCAAGAGGTAATTTCCTGTCTATAAACAGCAACAAAAAAAGCTTTGATGAACTGAAGAAGGAATTCAATAGAATCTGGATAAGATCTGAGAAGCTTTTCAAGGCAGGAAAGCTGAAGCATAATAATGCTGAAGAGTCTATCATGAGCAGTTATGGTGTTTTCAGTCTCCTGCTTATGTTCATGGAATCACTTCCAGATGGAAGCTCAATAATTCCTTATGACCTGTCAACTAAACTCGCTGAATATGAACTGAACAGGTTCAAGGGCAAGGGAATAAATATGACCAAAATTTCCCCTCTTGTATCCATTTCAAGAAGTGCTTATCGTTCCATTGCACTAATTGCAAATGAAAGCAAGGAAAAGCGGGTAAATGGTTCACTGGATTTCTTCAATAAACAATTCATAGAGAAAGCTCTTCATCTTGATAATATAAACACCATAAAGATCAAGAAGAGAATTACGGAAAGCGGTAATCTTACTGAAAAGATAATAGAAGAGTGGACTCCCCTGGACTGGACATTGTATAATCTTGTTTCTCCCTTTATAAAAACCAATAATGATGTTTACAATTTCGCAAAGGTAGTCAAGAAAATACCTTATGAAGATGAGACATGGGAAAAACTGCTTGAGAAATGGATAAAAAAGCCAGCTTCAGAAGAATTGAAAAAGAGGATTTCGACAGGCAAGGTCAGGAAAGAAGATGATAAAGCGATTTCTGAAGCTATGCTCAAGAAACATGGAGAATCACTCGATTTTCTTGAATTCCTTATGGGATTGACAATAGAGGGAAATGGCATGGATTTACTTGAGGCAATGCAGAATGCACCAGAACTTATGTTCAATCTGGCACAAGATCCAGAAGCAATAAGTCATTTTGTTTCACTTGCAAATGACCCGGCACTTCTGGAACTGATAAAAAACCAGGGATCAAATTATAAAAGCTTCAGAAGCAGGCTTATAAGCAGAGCTATTTAGTTGCTGTTACGTCAAACTCAAGTTCCTTCATCTTGCTCTCATTATCACTTGGAAAAACCTTCAGGAAGAACGTTCCATTACCTTCACTGGTAGGAGTAATATCATATGATATATCTACAGTGTCATCTTTTTCAACAGGGTCCATGGTTTCAGCAGTATCACCCATAAAACAGATTCCATCCATACAAACCTGTCTTACCCAGTCTGAACAATTAGAACTGTTTGTTCCAATTATCACCTTGAAATTTGAAGATTCTGCCTTGTTTATAAGCTTTATATGAAATTCTGCCATCTCATCAACTTTTGTTGTATCACTTGTCTTGTCAGGAATAAGCTCAAAGCTTTCTCCAGTTCCAGTGCCTGTGCCCGTTCCCGTACCTGTTCCAGTATTATTATTGTTATCAGTACTGTCATCGCATGAGAAAACAATCAAGAGCATCAATGAAAGAGCAATAGAGATGATCCAGAGATGATTCCTGTTTTTCATAAAACCTCCATTAGAAAACTTTTCGCTCGAAGATTATAATATGCATAATGCGTCAAGGTATTTCCTGAAAAAGGATGATTATAGTCTAATAAGGTTTTATATTGAAATCATTTATCCAGTAAAATTCAGCTTCTTTTTCAAGAAGGTTTTTGAAAAAAGCATCTTGTGTAAAAACAAGCATTCCAGTTCCTTTCCTGTTCATTATGAGGAGTTGCTCTTTTAATATCTCACAGGTTTTAATATCCAGAGATGATGTAGGTTCGTCAAGAATAAGGAATTTCCGGTCAGTTGCTAAAATTGAAACCAATACTGCTTTCTGAAGTTCTCCCCTTGAAAGAGTTAATGGGAATTTATCCATCAGCTCATTTATTCTGAACAATTCAATAAGATAATCCCTTCTCTCTATTGTCTTGCCGTCCTGTGGCAGATTGAAGTCTATTTCAGCAAGGACAGTATTCTCTATTATCTGCAAGGTAACATCCTGAAACATGTAACCAACAAGTTTCCCTATTTCATGAAGCTTTGAATTCCTTACATTAATGTTGTTTATGAATATGTTACCAGAATCAGGTTGAAGAAGACCTAAAATAAGCCTGGATAATGTAGTCTTCCCTTTCCCGTTTTCACCGAGAAGAACAATCATACTGCTTTCTTCAATTCTGAAAGACATGTTTCTGAATACTGGTTTCACCTTGTCGAAAGAAAATGATAAATCATCAATATTTATAAAAGACATTCAACCTCTTTCTTGACAACGAAATCTTCGTTGAAAAAAACCTGTTTGCAGTCAAGCAAATTACCGTTTCTTCTACTTCTGAACCTGGCTTAACTCTCCCCAAAAAACAGTTAAAGAAAATTGTTGACATTCTTTGAACTTTTTCATGCATATTTAAGTTGAAATAATCAAGAGAATTAATGTAATAGTTTAAAAGAGAAAGGATTTCATCTCAATATATACGGGGAGGCTTGATATGAAGAATTTAATTGTTTTGATAGTATTTTTTTCATTTTCTTACTTGTTATCTGGTCCTGGAGAAATGCTCTGGAAATATGAAACTGGGGATAAAGTAAGATCTTCTGCTTGCGTTACCGGAACAACTGTTCTGTTCGGAAGCTGGGATAATTATCTATATGCATTGAACACAACTAATGGAGTTCGCAAATGGAAATACCAGACAGGACACGATATTTATTCTTCTCCTTTCGTTGCAGACGGAGTGGTTTATATTGGCGGGGATGATTTTTATATTTATGCCATCAATGTTGCTAACGGAGCATTGAAATGGAGACATGAGACTTATCTCTGGGTAGATTCATCCCCTTGTGTTGCAGACGGGGTTCTATATGTTGGAAGTTATGACAATAACCTTTATGCTGTTAATGTAAATGACGGAAGCCTGAAATGGAAATATCAGACAGAATATTTTATTTACTCATCACCCTGCGTTGATAATGGTGTTGTTTATGTTGGTGGCTGGGATGACTATCTCTATGCAATAAACGCACCTGATGGATCCTTGAAGTGGAGATACAAGACAAACGAGGATATTTATTCATCACCATGTGTTTCTAATGGAGTTGTTTTTGTTGGAAGTAATGACTTCAATGTTTATGCACTTAATACATCTGACGGTTCACTCAAATGGAAATACCTTACTGATTCATATATCTTTTCTTCCCCATGCATAGTTGATGGAGTTTTATATGTTGGTTGCCTTGATAATGGTGTTTATGCTCTTAATGAAAATAATGGAACATTGAAATGGAGAATTTATACATCTGGACCAGTTTATACATCACCCTGCCTGGTTGATGGAGTCCTTTATGTTGGAAGCAATGATAATTATCTATATGCATTGGATATAGTTGATGGTTCAGTAAGATGGAGTTACAAAACTGGTGGCATTATAAGAGCTTCACCATGTGTATCTGAAGGTGCAGTTTTTGTTGGAAGCCATGACTGCTATTTTTATGCAGTAGAGACTTATGGATATAAAGGCTTCAGCAACAAGGAAACAGCTTTTAAATTGCCATCAAAGAGTTTCACTGTCAGTCCGAATCCTTTTACAGACAGGCTTTCCATATCTTCTCTGTCAGATGCCTCAGTCTATTCAATTACCGGACAGTTGATTATTAAACTTGGAAAAGGCAGTCATGAAATTGATACAGGAAGCTGGAGGGAAGGAGTTTATATAGTCAGTTCTGGCGAGAATACAAGGAGAATTATTAAGATAAAGTAAGTTTCTTCTCCCCCTGCTTGAAAAACAATTGACTTAAGCATAACTGACAGTACTGAAAATCAGAAGCATCTGATTTAGTGAATTTACAGACTCAACAGGAATTCGGTGAAAGAATCTCTTAGATATAAAAGGCTTTGAGGTTCAACCCATTCATCGAAATGATGTTCACATCCTCCATAAGGTCCTGAAACAACTATGGGTATTGAAAGCTTCTCTGCAAAGACATTCTCATCTGCCACACTCAGTCCATAACGAACAGGAATTTTTCCGAAAATCCTTCCTGTTGCCTTGATGAATGTTTTCACAATCTGGTTCTTTTCATCAGTCGTATATGGAAGCAGATATGGAGTTTCCCTCGGGAAAAGCTTTGCAGTAATTCTCCTGTCATTTATAGTCTTGAAAATCCCTCTTTCATACAAATTATCTATTATCCTGTTTATCTTTTCAAGACATGATTTCTCATTGTCTGGACTAACAATATGCCAGTCAAGAACAAATGATGCCTCATCAGGAACAGCAAGAGCTGACGTGTCTGCATGAAAAGATTTAACAAAAATATTTTCACTGCCTAGCTTTGGATGCCTCAGAAGCTCTACCTTGAGTACATGTGGTATCAGCCTCATTGCTTCCCGGATGGCATTAATTCCAGCCTTTGCAGTAGAGCCATGAGCAGATATGCCAGGAACAGTAATTTCTATAAGGATTCTTCCCCTTCGTCCAAGTATCACAGACTTTTTTCCATCCATTTTACTTGACGTGCCTACTTCAGGAATAACAGCAAAAACAACATCCTTAACGAATTCATGTCCGCAAAGCAGGAATGCACCTTTCGAAATATTCTCTTCGTCGAAACCAAAGGCGATCTTCAAATTGTAATTTACAGGTTCATGATGCTTTACGGATTCAAGGATTGCCCAGATTCCTCCCTTCATGTCATTAACTCCTAAACCGTAAAGTAATCCATTCCTTTCAGAAAGCTCAAATGGAGACTGTGTCCAGTTTCCGTATGGAGGGACAGTATCCATATGACCATAGAAAAGAATACTCTTGTCATGATTGCCTTTTTCCGCAAGAACATTGAATCTTTTCCTGTCACTTTTCAGGTACTGCTTCTGTGTTTTGAAACCTGATTTCTTCAGATAATCAAACAGGAAATCTCCAATTTCTTTTTCATTGGGAAAAACGGAATTAATTGAAATCAGTTCTGATAGAAGATTGAATTCTTTTCCTGAAAGTATTTTCATATTACCTGAATTTCTCCCTCTGGCTAAGAAACTCCTTCAGTGGCAGAAGGAAACTATTATCAGTTCTGAATGACTTGAATTGTCCTTCCTGTTCACCGCAAAGCCTTACAAGATCCTTTTGATGCTTTTTAAGCTCCCTTATATAACTGTCCTGCCATTTTCCTGAGCTTATTTCTATGAAATCTTCACTTTCCATATCAATAAATCTCAGCTCATCATCAAAAGGGAATTCCAGCTCATCTTTATGTAATATCTGCCACAATGAAAGATCCCCCTTTAGAAAACGGAGTTGAGAAAGTGCTGGCTTGAAATCTTCGACTGGAAACATGAAATCCGACAATATGAAGAGCATTGTTCTCCGCTTCAATCTTGGTCTCAGGGCTCTTAAGATTCCTTCCCAGTCAGGATTTTTTTCAAGCGGAGAAGCATTCTCCAGCTTGTCAATAATGAGTTTCAGCTGCCCGAATTTTGCAGAGGGTGGCAATATGAATGTTTCATTCTCCTGCAGGAAGACAATCGATGGAGCATCCCTGATGAGCAGCGAAAGATAGGCAAGTGATGCTGAAAGAGTTTGTATATAATTCCACTTGTTTGATGAATTTTCGCCATAGTCAAGGCTTTTCGACAAATCTATCAAAATATAAATGCATGTATTGGTCTCTTCCTCAAATTGCTTTATGTAATATCTGTCAGTACGTCCCCAGACCTTCCAGTCTATATGCTTTATCGGATCACCTGGATAGTAGGGTCTGTAACCAGTATACTCCAGGCTGATTCCTGACCATGGGCTTTTATGAAGTCCTACCAGAAAGCCTTCAACAATTTTTTTTGCCTTAAGCTCCAGCGAATGAAGTGAAGCAATGACTGATGGAGAAAGATTAACTTTACTTGACATAAGTATGCGCATTTTGAATACAGCATATAAATAGTCAATTGAAAGAATTCTTTAAAGAGTTAAAAAAGGATTAAAATGATAGGAATTTATGGGGGAAGTTTCAATCCAGTTCATATCGGTCACTTGATTGTTGCAGAAGATCTTGTTGCAAGCGGGAAAGTAAAGGAAGTATATTTCCTGCCTTGTTATTCTCAGCCTTTGAAGCAGGATTATGAGATAATTGATTTTGATGAGAGGTGCAGATTGATACTTGATGCAATAGCAGATACTCCCTATTTTCACATGCTTGATATAGAAAGGCATCTGCCCAAACCCAATTATACATATAACACTCTGCTTGAAATGAGAAAAAGGGTATTCCCCCCATTCTGCTTCATAATGGGAGCAGACAATCTCTATATAATAAAATCATGGTATAAATATGAAGAGCTTTTCAGGGAATTCAAGATACTTGTCATTGCCCGACCTGGTTTTAAGACTCCTGATGATTACAGCCAGATCGGTCAGGAAGAAATAATACCTTCAAGACTTGTAGATATTTCTTCTACAGAAATCAGGGAGAGAATGAAAAATGGACTTCCTTGCAGGTACTTGAAAGGATATGCCAGGGACTGAAATTCCAGTCCTGCAAGTCAGTAAATCTTCCTCTTTGATATTCAGATAAACAAATATGAATTTTCCCTGAGCTTTTCAACTATTCTTTCCTGATTTTCCTTGACTTCAAATATTGCAAATTATTAGATGAAATAAATAAAAAAGGAAAATTATATTCATAAGCTGGGAGGCTATTATGAAAAACCTTTTAACTATCATAATTCTGTTATTATTATCATCTCTGCTTTTCTCAGCTCCTGGGGATTTGAAATGGAGGTTTAAGACAGATGGTACTGTTGCGTCTTCTCCTTGTGTTTCTTATGGAGTTGTTTATGTTGGAAGTAATGATGGTTATCTTTATGCAATAAACTGCTCTAATGGAACTTTAAAATGGAAGTACAAGACAGGTGATCGCGTAGTCTCCTCCCCTTATTTCTCAAATGGAGATATTTATGTTGGAAGTATGGATTATAGTCTTTATGCAATAAATCCAGATGGAAATCTCAAATGGAAAAAACAGACAGGCAGGTGGATTGACTCCTCACCTTGTGTTGCAGATGGTTCTGTTTATTATGCTAGCTGGGATATGAATGTTTATGCTGCCTATACAAATGGGACATCTAAGTGGTCTTTTTATGCAGACGATTATGTTTCATCATCTCCATGTGTCTCTGATGGAGTTGTTTATGTTGGAAGTCAGGGTTATTATTTCTATGCAATAAACTCTTCAAATGGAAAACTCAAGTGGAGTTATCCAGCAGCTCACATCTATGGCTCATCAGCATGTGCAGCGGATGGGGTTGTATACATTGGTACTTATTATCTTTATGCAATAAATTGTTCAGATGGAACCCTGAAGTGGTATTATAATGCAAGGTCAGATTATTCATCTCCTTGTGTCTCTAATGGAATAGTCTATATTGGAACAGATAATTCTTATCTTCTGGCAATAAATTGCTCAGATGCAACTCTTAAATGGAGATATCAAACAGGTTCTTATGTTTACTCTTCTCCTTGTGTTTCAGGTCAATTAGTGTATGTAGGGAGTTATGATACTTATCTCTATGCATTAAATAAAACTGATGGAACTCTTAGATGGAGATATAAAACAGAAAGTTCAATTTACTCCTCTCCTTGTGTTACAGACATGGTTGTTTATGTCGGAAGTAATGATCATTATCTTTATGCAATAGAAACAGAGGAAACAGGATTTGAAGAGAATAAATCAGCTTCTTATATTCCTGCTAAATCCTTCTCAGTTTCCCCAAATCCATTTACTGACAGATTATCAATTTCCTCTCCTTCCTCTGCTTTTATCTATTCCCTGACTGGTCAGCTGATAATGAACTTATCCAAAGGCAAGCATTCTATTGAAACAAGCAGCTGGAGAGAGGGAGTTTATATAGTTAAATCAAGTAAGGAAACTAAGAGGATAGTGAAGGTGAATTAAAGGAGGTTAGAATGAAGACCTTTATATTTGTAACTTTTTTTCTTTATTTAACTAGCATTGTTTATTCAGCACCTGGGGATTTGAAATGGAAGTTTAAGACAGGCGGTGGTATTTATAAATCCTCCCCTTGTGTCTCTGAAGGAGTTGCTTATATTGGGAAGTACTGATCATTACTTTTATGCTGTAAACTGTTCAAATGGAACTCTTAAATGGAGATTAAAGATAGATAGTTGGGATCCATCTCCATCTGTTTCAAAAGGAGTTGTTTATGTTGGAAGCGAAGATAATTATCTTTATGCAATAAACTGTTCAGATGGTTCTCTTAAGTGGAGATTTCTCACTGGTGATGCTATTCATTCAACTCCATGTATTTCAGAAGGAGTTGTTTATATTGGAAGTGATGATTATTATCTTTATGCAATAAACTGCTCAGATGGTTCTCTTATATGGAAATATAAGACAGGCTGGTATGTTTTCTCCTCTCCTTGTATTTCAGATGGAGTTGTCTATTTTGGAAGTAATGATACTTATCTTTATGCAATAAGTAGTTTAGATGCTAACCTGAAATGGAGATATAAAACTTACAGTGAAGTTTATTCTTCCCCTTGCGTTTTAGCAGGAGATGTTTTTGTTGGAAGTAATGATTGGTATCTTTATTCCATAAATAAGTCAGATGGGTCTTTTCAATGGAGATATGAAACAGAATCTTGGGTTTTCTCTTCCCCTTGTGCTTCAGATGGAGTAGTTTACGTTGGAAGTCGGGATTTTTCTCTTTATGCAATAAACTGCTCAACAGGAAGCCTCAAATGGAAATATAGAACAGGTAG
Source organism: Candidatus Coatesiibacteriota bacterium (assembly GCA_016927185.1). Lineage (GTDB taxonomy): Bacteria > JAFGND01 > JAFGND01 > JAFGND01 > JAFGND01 > JAFGND01. Next base: position 25,996 of record JAFGND010000101.1, on the reverse strand, counting down.
ATATATTTATTCCTCACCTTGTATATCAGATGGAGTTGTTTATATTGGAAGTCAGGATAATTATCTTTATGCAATAAACTGCCCAGATGGAGCTCTTAAATGGAAGTTTCAGACAGGTATCTGGGTTGACTCCTCACCTTGTGTCTCAGATGGAGTTGTTTATGTTGGAAGTCTTGATAGTTATCTCTACGCTATAGAAACCTATGGATATACTGGTTTCAAGGCTAACAAATCAGCTTCATATATTCCATCCAAATCCTTCTCAGTTTCCCCAAATCCATTTACTGACAGACTTACAATTTCCCTTCCTTCTTCTGCTTCAATCTATTCCCTTACTGGTCAGTTGATTATGAAGCTAGACAAAGGCAAACATTCTCTTGACACAAGCAAATGGAGAGAGGGAGTTTATATTGTGAAGGCTGGGAAAGAATGCAAGAGAGTTGTGAAGGTAAATTAAGGAGGTTAAAATGAAACGATTGTTATTAATTATAATTTTGCTATCTTTATCTAGTATGCTTTCCTCATCTCCCGGAGATTTGATATGGAGATATAAGACAGGTGATGATGTTTACTCCTCACCTTGTGTCTCAGATGGAGTTGTTTATGTTGGAAGTCCTGATGATTATCTTTATGCAATAAACAGCTCAGCTGGAACTCTTAAATGGAGATATCAGACAGGTTATAAAGTTTATTCCTCCCCTTGTGTTTCAGATGGGATTGTATATATTGGAAGTGATGATACTTATCTTTATGCAATAAACTGCTCAGATGGAACTCTTAAATGGAAATATAAGACAGATAGTTATGTTTGGTCTTCCCCTTGTGTCTCAGATGGAGTTGTTTATGTTGGAAGTTTGGATAATTATCTTTATGCAATAAATTGCTCAAATGGAACTCTTAAATGGAGATATCAGACAGGTCTTTATATTTCCTCCTCTCCTTGTGTCTCAGATGGAGTTGTTTATGTTGGGAGTGAGGATTATTATCTTTATGCAATAAACTGCTCTGATGGAACTCTTAAATGGAGATTTCAGACAGACCGGAATATTTATTGGTCCTCTCCCTGTGTCTCAGATGGAGTTGTTTTTATTGGAAGTAATGACCATAATCTTTATGCAATAAACTGCTCAGATGGTACTGGTAAATGGAGATATGGGACACGTTATTATATTTACTCTTCTCCTTGTGTTTCAGATGGAGTTGTTTATGTTGGAAGTTGTGATAATTATCTTTATGTAATAAATTGCTCAGATAGAACTCTTAAATGGAGATATCAGACAGGTTATGAAGTTAGCTCATCTCCTTGTGTTTCAGATGGAGTTGTTTATGTTGGAAGTTATGATACTTATCTTTATGCAATAAACTGCTCAAATGGAACTCTTAAATGGAGATATAAGACAGATAGTTATGTTTTCTCCTCTCCTTGTGTCTCAGATGGAATTGTTTTTGTTGGTAGTTGGGATACTTATCTTTATGCTATAGAAACATATGAGGAAACTGGACTTGAAGAGGAAAAATCAGCTTCTTATATTCCAGCCAAATCCTTCTCAGTTTCCCCAAATCCATTTACTAACAGATTATCAATTTCCTCTCCTTCCTCTGCTTTTATCTATTCCCTTACTGGTCAGCTTATTATGAAGCTAGACAAAGGCAAACATTCAATTGATACAAGCAGCTGGAGAGAGGGAGTATATATAGTGAAAGCTGGAGGAGAAACAAAAAGGATAGCTAAAATTAATCAGAAATAACGAAAAAGTCCTGATATGATTTGATTAAATTGCATCAGGTATTATCTTTAACAAGTTATTTTTGATATAGTTAAATCGGATTTCCTAATGTTTCAGTTGACACAAAATCTGAAAAAAAACTATTTAACATTCATAAAATAAAAAGCAAGACAGGAAATCAATTGCCTGTCTTAATATTTTTCTAATGGAGGCAAATATGAATGAGACATTGAATGAAATATTATCTCAGTTCCAGCCAACCCAGATAATTGACTTTGCAACATGCGATAAGGATAACAAACCAAAGGTGAGACCAGTCACCCTAAAGTATATAGACTCCAGATTCTGGGTACTCACTTTCTCTAGATCAGCAAAAGCGGAACAGCTCAGAAATAATCCGAACTTCGAATTCTGCATAGTTTTCGGCAAGGATGAAAATTCAAATTACCTGAGGGCAAATGGCAAGGTCGAGATAACAGAGGATATGGATACTAAGAAAATGATTGCAGAAAAAACAGAATTCTTCTCCATGTTCTGGAAAACGCATGATGATCCAGGCTATATGCTTTTGGAGCTCAAGATAGAGGAATATGTTTATACAAAAGCAGGAAGCATGGAAGAAGTGATAGTAAAAGCATAATGAAACAGATAAGGCTTTTTATATAAAGGAGTAGTCATGGAAGAAATCCTGAAAAATATTTACTTTCTGCCTTCAATTGGTGCACTTATAATAATAAGCATAATACTTGTTTATTTTGCGCTGAGAAGCAAGATAAACTGCATACTAAAAAACTGTCTTAAAAACAAGGAGAAAGACAAAGCTGTAACAGAATGTGAGCTTAACAAGACAAATGAGATTGTAAATGAAAAGCACAAGGAAACAAACAAGCATATAACAAACGAGCTTCTTAAAATGTTCAATAATTTTTCTGACCTGTCCACCAATAATTACAATGGCTTGAAGGAAATAATGCAGCTGATGAATGACGATATAAAGAAAAATATACCAAGAACGAATGCTAAAGATGGGGGAGAGGTCTCAAGTATTGAACAGGTTTCCCTGCTTCAGATAGTTGAAGATGAGAACAACAATCTTCTTAAAAGAATAAGGAGTGAGCTGTTTGAAGATGATATTGCGCAAATTGCAGAAATTGATGAAACAGGCATGCAGTCTCTTCACCTTGTCAAGGCTGAGATATCCAGCAAGATAAGCAGTCTCATTCATTTCATGCCGGATCTTGCACAGAGCATAATCAAGGGGAGTGCAAGTCTTTACAAATTCACTTTCTCCCAGGAAACCCTGTCCATGCTCAAGAACAAGGCAACGGAATTAATGATTTCTGCTGGGGAGACTAAATCAATCCCTTCTGAAGAGACAGAAAAAATATCAACCACTTCAGTTTCTGTTTCCTTTGCTGTTGGCATATGGCAGATGCTTGCAATAATTACATCCCAGAGATACCTTTCTGCCATAAACAAGAAACTAGCAAGCATACAGAATGGAATAAATAGTATAGAAGAATGGGTGAATGATGAAATAAAAACCAGAATAACCGGCAATTATGAACAGTTGAAATCGCTGCTTGAGAAAATACAGGAAGAAAAAACTTCCAATAGTGCCAAAATTGTCTTTTACAACCAGTTGGAAGAAATAAAGAAAGAGACATACCAGATTGAAAACCAGCTTATAAAGAGGATTGGCAACAATTTCAGTATTTTCAGCAGTTCAAGGGAACAGAAGGAAGCTTTGGAGGAAATATATTCCAATGGATTTTACCCGCTTTATCTCACGATTTTCATAAGATATACTTGCCTTCAAGTTGAATACATAATCACACAGGACGACCTCATGTTTGGATATCAGTTTGATGCATTGAAAAAGGATTTCAAGACAAATCTTGGAAGGGAAAACATAATAGAGAATAAGGTGCTTGAAAAAATCAACCAGAGTCCCAAGGGATGGCTTGAAAAGACGCAGCAAAAGGTTATCTATATATTGACAGGCAATGACAAGCCTCTAGAGACTGATCCTGAAGTAGAAGAACTTACAAAGAATCTGGAAGAAAGAAAGCAGAGATCTCTTGATTTGAAAAACGAGATAAAAGCATATCTTGTTTCGCAATCAAAACCATTCGAGATTTTCTTCAAGATCAATGAGAATAATGAGATAGAGGAATTCGAATCAGAACAGGAAAATGCCTAAATTAGCAAGGAAAAGGACTGATATGTTGATGCCGACTATTGTCATGGGAGCAATTGCACTTATTTTGTTGATAGTGGGAATATATAAAGGTCAGGGACAGCATATAACTGCAATCAAGTATGGCGGTAGTCTCATGTTACAGATAATCCCCCTTCTGCTGTTTGCTTTTTTTGTTGCTGGAATGATACAGGAGCTTATCCCGCAGAAAGCAATTTCGCATTGGGTTGGCTCTGAATCAGGATTAAGAGGGATAATCATAGGCACCATTGCAGGAGGCTTCACTCCAGGTGGTCCTTATGTATCCCTTCCTATCATAGCAGGACTTATAAAGTCAGGAGCAAGCATAGGAACAATAGTCGCTTTTCTTACTGCCTGGTCTTTATGGGCAATTGCAAGGCTGCCTCTTGAAATAGGAATTCTTGGTTATAAATTTACTATTATTAGAGTTGCATGCACTTTCTTTTTCCCGCCTCTTGCAGGTTTGCTTGCCCAGTTTCTTTTTGCTAATTACAGCAAGGGATTATAGCTGAGTTCCTTCGGGTGTTTCCACTGAAGGTTCTATAACAGCTTTCATCCACTTTACTTTCAGGAACAAGATATATGCAATAATAGCTGCTATAGAATTGCTTATAACCATTGATGTCCATATGCCGTTCGAGCCCATTTTGAATGTATTGGCAAGCATATATGCAATAGGTATATACAATACCCATAACCTCATCAAACTTAAGTACATTATTGGTTTGGTCCTGCCGGCACCAGAAAAAGCTCCTGAGAATGCATGATAAATTCCGAACGCAACAACGCTGAAGCAAGCCAGTCTGAAGTAATTTGCACCGACTGCAGCTACTGCATGTTCTCCAGGAAGGAATGCATAAATTGCCAACTTCCCGAAGAAAAACATCATTACTCCCCCCAGTCCCAGTACTGATAATACCATTAACATACCTACATATACTGCCTTCTTTGCTCTCTCTGCCTGGCATGCTCCCAGGTTCTGTCCTACAGTTGTAGCAAGCCCTCTATCTATACCCATTGCAGGCATCAGGAATATCCCGGTTATGTGATTGCCGACACCATATGCACTAATCACAACTGTCCCGAATGAGTTGACAAGCCTGTTAAGTACTACAAAGCCAAGCGAGGTTGAGGCAAATCCCAAAGCCGAAGGCAAGCCAATATTTACAATGGATCTGAGCATCTTTAAATCAGGTTTCATATTTGCAAGTTTCAGCTGCAATCCATAAGGTGATTTAATAAGAAAATACAATCCCATGAAGAATGTCATTGCTCTTGCCACTAATGTCGCTATTGCTGCTCCCTTAACTCCCCATGCAGGAAATCCAGCCCATCCGAAAATCAGGAAAGGATCAAGAATAAGATTGAAGAGAACAGCTATGAATTGTATCTTCATAGGATTCATTGTGTTTCCAAAACCATGTGATGAACCTTGATATGCAAGAAAACCGAAAGCAAACGGTTGGGCAGCAAATATTATTACGAGATAATTGTAAGTATTTTGCCATATTTCAGCTGGAACCTGTATTGCCTCAAGTATGAATGGAGTTAAATAAATACCTGACACGGACGCTATTATGGAGAAGAAAAGGAATAATGAAAGCACTTGTCCTACAACAAGTTCCTGCTTTTCTGGCTTGTTTGCACCCTTATACTGGGCAACAAGTGCAGTCGCACTGATTGAAAACCCATTGGCAAAACTCAATACGAAAAAGACAACTGATCTTGTAACTGAAGTAGATGCAAAGGCTTCCTTTGAAAGTCTGCCAAGCCAGAACGCATCAGTAAGTCCATAAAGAGACTGAGAAAGGTTGGCAAGTATTATAGGTAATGACAGCTTTATCAAGGGAAGAAGCAATGGTCCCTTCAGCAGTGTAGAATCCTTGCATAGTTTCAATTCGGATTTAAGCATCACAATTGCAGAGAAGCTTCATCATCTTCTGATTCTTCGCTGTCTTCAACCTCTTCTTCTTTGTCATCATCTTTCATTTCATTCTGATCAAGATTTTCTATTATATTCTTCAGTTCAATCTCAGCTTTTCTAAGTTTTCCCCTGCAAAGCTTTATCAATTGGGCAGCTTCATCTATCAAGGAAGGCAGATCATCAATTTCAACCTGTTCATTCTCAAGCTGTTGAAGGATTTTCTCCAGCCTCTTTATTGCTTTTGAATACTTTTCTTCCTGTTTCTGTGGTTTCTGAGAGCTACTCATTTGTTATCTCCTCTACTTCCATTTTTGCATTTCCATCATGAAATCTTGCAAAAAGATGCTCTCCTTCTGCAATATCCTTAACAGATTTTGCAACAGCACCGTTTTCCTTTCTCAGGAGAGTAAATCCTTTCTTCAATATCCTTCTCACATCAAACTCATTGCATGACATTTCCAGCATTTTCAAATAATTTTCCTCTGTTTCCATCCTTTTTCTTACAATCTGTCTCATTCTCAGATCATTATCATCCAGGGCTTTCTGGAAACCATTCAAATATCTAAATAGCATGAATTTATTCAGTTTGAATCCATCAAGCACTAGTCTTGTCTTGTAAGCAATAATCTGGGCTTTGTTGCTTATTTTATAAATCATGTTGCTGAAATAATTCGCAGTCAAGTTTGTCAATGAAATACCTTTCTGGAAAATCATTGATTGATACTTGAAAAGCAGATTGTTCTCCTTCCCAAGCCGTTTACTTACGCTTTTCTCAATGAAATCAGCTGATTTTCTTATATCTTCTTTTTCTATACTAACAAGTTTTTCGGATTTATATCTTAACTTCTCGCTTATTTTTTCAAGGTTTATATTATTCTCATCAAGCAAATCCTCGGTTTTTTCTGCTATTCCCTCAGCCAGTTCATCAATCATCTGATCCAGTTCCTCAACTCTGGATACTATGAATTCTGCGGCTGCAGTAGGCGTTTTCAGATAATTAAATGAGACCAGGTCTGAAACAGATACATCAATTTCATGACCGAGTCCTGTTATTACCGGTTTGGAAGATTTCGCAATAGCTGAAGAAATGGAATAAGTATCAAAACAGGCAAGATCTGATTTTGCTCCCCCTCCTCTTGTAACTACTATGAAATCTACCTCTCTTGATTTGGACAGCATTTTGATACCCTGGGGAACATCTATCTCAGCTTGCTTACCCTGCATTGATGAAGAGAAAACAAGAACATAAAACTGGTAACCACTTCTGGCAAGTTCATCAATGAAATCATTGTATGCAGCACTTCCAATTGAAGTTATCAATCCCATCCTTAGTGGTATCAATGGAAATTTAAGGGACTTGTTCAGTTCAAGCAGATTTTCCTTTTTCAATCTTTCTATTGTCATTGCCCTTGCAAGTGCAATCTGCCCGAAAGTGTATTGGGGATCAATATCCTGAATTACTGCTTGCAGACTGCCTGAAGGTGCATAATAATCAAGTTTGCACAAGAACTTGACCTGTATGCCATCCCTTAAAATGAACTGATTTCCTGCATCCCTTAATCTCCTTGAAATGACAGTTTTTGTACTTTCCCATATAACTGCATTAATTTTTGCAGCAACCTGATCCTTCTCTTTTTCTTTTTCGAAAAGTTCGAAAAATATATGCTTTTTGTTTGCATTAATTTCAAATCTCTGTATTTCTCCTGTAAGCCAGAAACTCCCATCAATGCATGATTGAACTGATTTCTTGATTATTGCCGAAAGCTCGGATATTGTATAAGTCTTTTCCAGATTCATATCATTTCTCTTTCAAGCCTGAAGGAACTAGCTCCATTCTCATGGATGTCTGTCCTTGAGGGTAGTAACCGCTTTCAGGCTCAATTATATTGAAACCTGTCTTTCTGAAGAACTCTATTCCGTAACTGTTTGTCTCCGAAACAGATAACTGAATCTTGTGAGCCCCATAGACATAAAATATTTCCGTGCATAAAGAGCTGAGAGCACTTCTTCCTATCCCTTTCTGCTGAAACTCGGGTTTTATGGCGATTGCAGAAATATCACAAATATTCACCCCGTTTTCCTCGAACATGTAAAACATTATAAAGCCGGCATTTACGAAATCAGGATTAGATTTTTCTTTTATCCTGATGAGTTTGGTTATTACATAAGGATTATTAAAGTACTCTCCCAGAATCTCCCCATAAGGACCGTAAATGGAAAATACTTCTATACTGAGATCAATAACAAATTTCCTGTCACTGTATTCTGCCTGCCTCAAATCCAGAAGGAATTTCTTCAATCAAAAGCTCCTTCTCATTTTCTGATTAAGCTGGAAGTGAATTGAATGAACTCATCAAGTCTTGCAATTACCCTGTAATAGCCAAGCCTGTGAAGGCTTTCCCACAAAGGCAAGCTTGTTTTTGAACCAGTGCATGAAATCCGGAGTATCATGAAAGCAGTTTTGGGTATTTTCTCTTTAAATGTATCAGGAAAATTCCTCTTCAGCAGGCTGCCATGGAAATCAGTATCATTGACTATATTGTTTATCGCCTTGTAAACTGCGAATATCCCTGGATTCATGTTTTCCTTACCCGCTTCAGTAATTATCTCTTCAGGAATTACAGGAAGGTTTTCGAAAAGACTTCCCTTTTCCTTAAGCCATTTATTCAAGATCTCTGAAAATGTCTTTACATCAGTTATTGAAAGTGGTTTTATTCCTTCAATATCCTCCCTGTTATATTGCAGCTTTGTCTTGAAGAAGAAATCAGTCCAATAACCAACTTCCTGGCTGAGAGGCTTGAATCTTTCCATCATTTGCTTGAAAAGGTCTTCACCAAGATATTCCTCCAGGTAGTCAAGCCTTTCCTTCAAGTGTTTCCTGAAAGAAACTGTATCAGTATGAGAGAGATATTCAGTATTAAAGGAATCCAGCTTCACGAAATCAAAAGCAGGACCTGCTGCTGAAAGCCTGTCTGGATTGAATGAATTGACAAGTTCACTGAAACTGAACCTTTCAATCCCTTCAGGCAAGGAATAAGCCATCAATGCAAGATAATTAACAAGAATTTCTGGTGAATAACCTGCTGCCCTGAACCATTCAAGAGAAACTGGATTCTTCCTCTTGCTTATCTTGCTTTTCTGCGAGTCAGGATTTCTCAGCAAAGCCAGGTGGTAGAACTGAGGGAGTTTCCAGCCAAATCCCTGATATATAAGCACATGCTTGAATGTGGATGGTATCCATTCCTCTCCTCTTATGACCGTGTTTATTTTCATGAGGTAATCATCAACAACATTGGCAAGATGATATGTTGGAAAACCATCACTCTTCAGCAATACCTGATCATCAATTTCCTTGAACTTTTTCACAAGCTGCTTTTTTCTTATGCTGTCAAAGAAGCTTACTTCCCCTTCATCAATTGGCACCTTCAAGCGTATTACATAAGGAATGCCTGCCTTTATCTTGCTTCTCACTTCATCTTCGGTGAGCTTTCTGCATGGTGAATATTCCCCAAAATATCCTGGAGGAAGCTTTGCAATTTTCTGCTCCTGCCTCAAATGCTCAAGTTCATCTGCTGTACAAAAACAATAATATGCAAAACCTTTCTCAAGAAGAATTTTTATATGTTCCCTGTAGATTTCGGTTCTCTCGCTTTGCCTGTAAGGAGCATAAGGTCCGCCAATATCAGGACCTTCATCCCAGTCAAGTTTCAGCCATTTCAGGCAATTTATGATTTTCAGCTCATATTCAGGTCTTGAGCGCACCTGATCCGTATCTTCAATCCTCAGAATGAATTGACCACCAGTTTTTTCAGCAAAAGCCTTGTCAAAGATTGCCTGATAAGCAGTTCCAACATGAGGATCTCCTGTAGGTGACGGTGCAATGCGTGTTCGTGCAGGTTCCATTTCTTACACTCCTTCCAAACAAAAGCAATCACCCTAATCTAAGCCTTTTCTTGTCAAGCATCAAAACCTTGATATTAATTTCTTGACTTGTTTTGTAATAGATAAGGATCTGCATGAGAGAATTATATTTATGAAAGAAAACAGAAAACTTGACCAGAAGGATTATTTGTACCTGTCAGCCTTGGCAGCAATATCGGTCTTTTTCAACTTCTTCAAGATTATCCAGGAAGGATTCGGAAATACCTTTTATGCTGCAACAGTTTACAGCATGACTACTGGTTTCTGGAATTTCCTTTATGCATCATATGATCCTGCAGGATTTCTCGGGGCAGGAAAACCTCCGCTTGGATTATGGATACAGGCAATATTTGCATTAATACTTGGTTTCAAGGGATGGGTAATCATGCTTCCTCAGGGAATCTCAGGAGTCCTGTCAGGCATTGTTCTATATATCATTGCAAGGCAATCATTTGGAAGAATTACAGCCATGACTGCTTCTCTTGTCATGCTATTATCACCTGTTTTTATAGCAACTTGCAGAAACAATACAATGGATGCTGTCCTGCTTCTTGTACTATTAATCTCCGCATTACTATTCCTGAAATTCATTTCAAGAAAATCAATCTTGTATTTCTATGCTTCCCTTATACTTACTGGAATAGGCTTCAATATAAAGATGCTTCAGGCATATATGATACTTCCTGTGATTTATTTCTTTTTTCTTAAAGCATATTACAGGAAAGATAAATGGAAAATAATCCATGTTATACCAGCAACTGTAATAATGATAATTATTTCACTGTCCTGGTCAGTATACTACGATTTATCTTCAGGAAAAAAGCCTTTTGTTACAGCAAGCCCTTCCAATTCAATGCTGGAGCTAGTAACAGGGCATAATGGTCTTGCAAGAATATCTGGAGTAGACAGGGGAATGATTACAGGAAAAAAGGATGATCATAAAGATAAATCGTTGCATCCCATGGATAAAATCCCTCCATCTTTCGCGGAAACAGGATTTCCGGGGATAACAAGATTATTCAGGAAGGAACTTGCAGCACAAGCTAGCTGGTTTATAGGATTCATACTGTCTGGTCTTGTGTTGGTAATTGCGGGTTACAGGGAGATGGAAACCAATGAGAAGCAAGCACTTGCATTCTGGTGCATATGGTTCTTTATAATGGCTTTATATTTCAGCTTCACATCGGGGATCTTTCATAGATATTATTTGATAATGATTACCCCAGCAGCTGGTATGCTTTCAGGCATAATCTTCGAGAAGCTTTCCACTTTTTGCAGGAGAAGCAGATTTCATAAATTAATTGTGTCAATTATCTTTCTGGTTTCCGTAATGAGTCAGTGCTTCATCATATCTTATTATCATACATGGAATTACTGGATTATCTATACAATAGCAGGTTTATCTATTGTAACAATTTTTTTGTCACTGCAAATCATTGGAAACAAGGGACTTGCAAGAATGACCTTGCTGACCTCCATGGCAGTGCTTTTCCTTGCTCCAGCCATATGGTCTTATTATCCAATAAGATACGGTGGCAATGTAATGCTTCCATATTCAGGGAATGAACTTGAAAATGATGTCTTGAGTAGCAGGAACATCAAGGGCTTCGAGCCTATGTATTTGCATTTAAATACATTAGCAAATTATCTTGCAAGGGAAAACAGCAGAAAGAAATTCCTGCTCGCAACAAGTAATGTTAACTTGTATGCCTCAACTTTAATCATATCAACAGGCAAGCCAGTTCTTGTATATGGAGGTTTCACTGGAAACGACAGAATAATTTCAGTTGATGAAATGAAGAAAATGATTGAGAATAAAGAGATTAGCTTCTTCTTGATGCACAAGCCTCCAGAACATCATGATGTTTCAAATGCTTCAATGCCTCCTGCACCTCCTCCTGGAAGAGCGAATGAAGATATAGATAAGTTTATACTGGACAACGGAATAAAGATCCCAGATATAGAATGGAAAATCCCTCTATCAGACATCAAGAGAAAGATATTTCACACGCCAGGAAATCTGGAACTCTATAAAATTGATAGTGTTAACTGATTCCTTTTTTCATATTCATTATCCTGGAATAGAATGCCTCAAGATCCCTTGCAATAGCAACAGGAGAGATATCATTCTCAGAAGCATGTCTTCCTTTCTCTCCCATCTTCTTTCTAACATCTTCATTATCAATAAGATACATAATAGCGTTGGCAAAACTTTCTGGGTTCTCATCAACAAGAATACCGCATCCATTTTTCTCAGTGAATGTTTTCACGTCTCCTGTTGGATTTGTAATATACGGTCTTCCAAGCGATATATAATCCCCAAGCTTGTTAGGCCATTTTCCAAGATTTGCTGTTTTATATGGAAATGGAAGCAGAAAAATATCAACACATGATAAAAGGTAAGGCAATGTATCCCAGTCTATTATACCGAAATTGAATATTTTCCTTTCATCAAGTTGAGGCTTGAATTTCTTCCAGTCAGGATTTGTCTTTCCTGTATATAAAAATGCATAATCAATCCCTTTGCTATCAAGGACTTTCAAGGTTCTGAACATGAGATCCACTCCAAGTCTTCCAAAACCTGTCCATCCAAGAATTATCTTGTCATCAGGCAAATTGAACCTTTTTCTGTTTTCAAGCCTGTCAACTGGTTTAAAATGACTGGAAAGTGCTGCTCCTCTTATGTATTCAACCTTTTCTTCAGGAATTCCAAGTTTCACTGCTCTTTCTCTAAGCGCAGTTGATATTGTTGTTACACCATCAAATCTTTTCCTGAAATTCTCCTCAAAATAAGTCTCTATGTGACCGAATGTCTGTGCCCAGCCAAAAGGTCTGTTCTCTACAACAAGTCCACCTCTGCCCCACCAGTCATTCCAGTCAGTAAGAATACAGATATCTGGGCATTTCTTCTGAAGGTATATAAGAGGGAAAACTACATTAGGTCTGTGATCAAAGCCATGAGCAATATCGAAAGAACATCCCATTTGTCTTAATTCATTGATTCTCAATAAGGTATCATAAAGACACCATCCGTTTCTTAATCTGCCTGGATAAAAAGATGGAACTTCAATAATGGTGTAACCTTTTTCCTCTCTTTGCGTTACACCAAACATTCTAGAGGGATGAGTTACAATTGCAGTCATCTCATGTCCAAGCTCAGCAAGTCCAAGAAAAACCGGATAAATTCTTGCCTGTATCCATGGAGTGAACTGGAACAAGTGAACTATTTTCATTATTTCATAAGTCCTTAATATTCAATGCCTTTACGAGCCCCGATTCCCCTGTCATGATAATGCTTCCTGCTTGTCATTTCTGTTACAAGATCTGCCAGTTCAAGAATTCTGCCATCTGCATTATGACCGGTAAGTAATATTTCCTTGTTTTTCCCGTTGGTTATAAGAAAACTCATAACTAAAGAAATATCAATCAATTTCAGTTCTATTGCATCAAGTATTTCATCAAGAATTATTACATCAGGATTGAAATCTTCGTTTTCTGAGAATAGTTTGTCTAATGCCTTGCCTGCCAAGGAAATATCCTCATCAGTAACATCAAATACGAAATCAGTTCTTCCATAATTGAAAACCCTTATATTATTGATGTTCTTTAAAATATCAAGTTCGCTGCTCTTCCTGCCCTTTAGAAACTGTATTACAAGGACTTTCAATCCTGCTCCTGCAGCTCTTATAGCAGCTCCCATTGCTGAGCTTGTCTTTCCTTTTCCATTTCCTGAATATACATGTATCATTTCAAACTCTCCATTAAATTGTACCAGCTGCTTCTTGAGAAAATACCATTTCTTATATTTTTATAAGAAAAGTGAAGTAAAACAAGTTCTTCTACAAGCCTTCTTATTTCCTCTTCAGGAAAATCATCTACTGGAGGCAATCCTTTCATTTGCAAGAAAATAAGCTTTTCCCGTATTTCATTTCCCAGTTCAAGCGAGGTGTCTTTTTGATGTGTTGATATGCAGCAGCTTCCAACAATGCCTTCTGCCATCTTTGGTAACCAGGTAATCTGGTTTGCTATTACTTTCTGGCAATTCTGACACGTAAGCAGGTTCAGCATAAATCCATGTAAATCAAGAAGTTCAAGAACAAACCATACATACAACCATAAGGCTGTCTGAAGGTTGCTGCTTTCAAGAAGTTTGAGAAGCCTCAGCATATCTGCAAAAAGCCTTCTGTCAGGCAATTCATGATTCCATGTTTTGTAAATCAGGAAAACTACATCTTGTGCAATTATTGTCTGGAAATAGTGTTCATAAGAAAAACCGAATGAAACAATGCATTCCAGAGAATTGGGATTAATGAGTTTTCCTCTGTCAGGAGAACTCCAGCTTATCCTGATAAAAGAAAGTGGATTATAAACTGCTGGAGGAAGTTTCTTCATTCTTGCAGCACCTTTTATCAGGAAAGACAGTATCCCGTATTCTTTCGTGAAAACCCTTATTATCATGCTGGTTTCCTGGAATGGTTGATTATGAAGTACTATTCCAATATCCCTGTAACAATTCATGTTGATAGTTTTTATTTTAACCATTTTTTTTTCAAGTAATAATTTTATACCCCAAATGAGGCATTACCCCAAATGGGGTATAAATAAATTTGAAAAATCCTTATAGGGACAGCATCCTTGTATGGCATTAATTTTGCTAAATATTAATGTGAAACTGAGTTTTTTCAGAAGTATTTTTGTTATTTCAATTTTTGTTCTGATAGTTTTCCAGTTGCTTGTCCTTGCTGTAATACTTCATTTGTTCTCAGTACACGAGAAGGCTATGATAGGAGAAGCTGAAAAACTTCAGGAAAAGCATCTTCAGTTCAGAATTGTTTATAACAGGGAGATATCCAACAATATAAACATGAATGATCCAGTCTTTGAAGAATTAATGAGGGTAACTAGCAATTTCAATAATTTCAATGAAATCCCTTTTTTCATACCGAGAATAGTTGAAAGACCAGTCATTCATATAGAAAAGAAGAAAATTATCTCGCACCCTGAAACTATGAAGACACCAGGTCTTACAGCCTTATCAATACAGAATTACAAGAACAATTTAAACAGCTTCAGGAACAAGCTCATGATTGTTCTTTCAGCTACTTTTATACTGTCTTCACTTGCATTTGCATTCATGATTATTTCCATAATGAAACCGCTTGAAAAAATCTCCAATGCAATGAGTGATCTTGCTGATGGAAATTTTTCTTCCAGACTTGATGAGCCTAAAATGAGGGAATTCATCAAATTAAGCAAGTCTTATAACGAGATAGTGAAAAACTATGAGCTTGTTTCCAAACTGAACGAACTGAAAGAGAAAATGGATAAATTATCAATGGTTGGTCACTTCACAACAGAAATGGAGCATGAAATAAATAATCCCCTTAATACACTGACATTAAGCATGAATATACTTCTTGACAACCTGACATCTGATGATCCCATCAAGCAGGAGAATTTCAACAAATTTTCCAGCAAGATATCCGAGGAAGTGGAGAAGTTGAATCAGACTCTCAAGAACAAGCTCCCGTCAATAACAAGAAATGAAAAAACTGAATGCCTTAATATTGATCAGATAATCCTGAATATTATAAATGTAATGAAAATTGAATTCAAGAACAAGCCAATAAGAGTTCTTGTTGATACAGAGCCAACAAAAATCATGGCAAAAAGGGAGGCAATGAAGGTTGTCTTCTACAGAATTCTGGGGAATCTGTTCAAGGAATCCCATGAAGGTCAGATGATAAAAATTTCTGTCAGAAAGAATGATGAAGGCAATCAATGCATGATAGCTTTTGAAATCATAAATTCCAGTATGCAAATGAGCTCTCTTGATAGAATTTTCGATTATTTCTACAAAACAAAAGAGCATTCATCATCATTGAGCCTCAGTCTCATTCATTCAATTATAGCAACAGAACACGGTGGAAAAATCATGGTTAATGAAGATAATAATGTATTTGACAAAATAACCATTTATTTACCGATTGAAGAGCATGGAACAGAAGATACTTGTTGTTGAGGACGATAAATCCCAGAGAGAAATCATAGGCACCATACTTGAAATGTCTAGATATAAGGTTGATCTTGCTGAAAATGGCTTGCAGGCATGGGATAAGATACAAAACCAGAATTACAAGCTGGTATTAACTGACATAAATATGCCAGAGCTTGATGGAATGAGCTTACTTAAGAGAATCAGGGAGAATTATCCCTCTCTTGCTGTTGTAGTGATAACTGCATATGGTTCAATAAGCTCAGCTGTAGATGCAATGAAGGAGGGAGCAATAGATTACCTTGAAAAACCCTTCACGAAAGACAAACTTATATTGTCTATCCAGAAAGGACTAAGGACAACAGAACTGCAGGAAGAAAATGCTTATCTTCACAAACAGCTTGAAGAGAGATTCACTTTCGGAAAACTTGTGGGCAAGAGTAAGTCTATGCAGGAAATATATACTCTCATAGAGAAAGTCCTTAACAAGGATGTATCCATACTGATCACAGGGGAAAGCGGAACAGGAAAGGAAGTTGTTGCAAAAACAATACATTATGAAGGCAACAGGAAGAAGAAACCGTTTATTGCAGCAAATTGTGCAGCAATCCCGGAAAATCTGCTTGAAAGCGAATTTTTTGGGTTCGAGAAAGGATCTTTCACAGGTGCAAATCAGACTTCAATAGGTTTCTTCGAGGCAGCAAATGGAGGAACCTTGTTTCTTGATGAAATAGGTTCATTGAGAAAGGATTTGCAGGCAAAACTTCTTCGCGCCCTGCAGGAAAGAGAAATCATGCACATCGGAGGCAAGAAACCGATAAAATTCGATGTAAGAATAATATCAGCATCTTCCGAAAATCTTGTTGATTCAATCAAGAAAGGTGAGTTCAGGGAAGATTTATACTGGAGGCTTAATGTTATTCCAATACATCTTCCTCCATTGAGGGAAAGAAAAGATGATATACCACTTCTTGCTGGATATTTCATAGACAATTTTGCAGAGAGGAATAATTCGAAAAAACCCAGGCTGTCACCTAAGCTAATGAAACTGATATGCGATTATGACTGGAGAGGAAATGTAAGGCAGCTTGAAAATACAATTGAAAGAATGCTTGTCTTGTCTGACAAGGAAATTCTGGATGAAGAGGACTTTCCAATCAAGTCATCATCTTTCGAACAGCAGCTTGCTGTTAATAACAGCAAATCCACTCAGGCAGACTTCAAAAATCTTCCCGAAGAAGGCATTAACATGGCTGAAATGGAAAAAAGCATGATAATAAATGCCATGAAACAGTCAAATGGAAAGATAAAGGAAGCTGCAAACCTGCTTGGTTATACTTACAAGACTATGCAATACAGACTCAAGAAATACAATCTCCTTCAACTGAAGGATAAAAAATAACTGTATAGTCTATTAATGAACCCTTATCATAGTTGAATTTTGCACTGAAAAAATTCCTGTTATCAAGCCATTTCAGGAATATTCTGTCACCATCCCATAAAGGAAGTGATAAAATGCTGTTTTCTTCTATCCACTCTAATCTACCTTCATCTGATTCTGTTTTCAGGTGTCCATCAAACTCAAATGCACAAAAAATGAAAACATACCAGTCTTCTATATCATCAAATGCAGGAAAAGTAATGAATCCCTTGAGGGATGGGTTTTTTATCAAAAGGCCTGATTCCTCGAAAACCTCCCTTATAACGCATTCCTCAGGGCTTTCTCCTGCCTTTATCTTTCCTCCAAGTCCATTCCATTTCCCAAGATGCATGTCATTCTTGTTCTTGTTCCTGTGTATCATGAGAATTTTGTTATTTTGCCTGATATAACATAGAGTGGCAAGTTTCATAATCAACCTTTCATGAAATGTGATATGAGAATTCTCAAGCCTAATCCCATAAGAATCAAGCCCCCAAGAATAAGCATTTTCCTCCCGAATTGCTTACCCAGCCTCTGTCCAAACATAAGTCCAATTATAGAGATGATACCTACAATGAGACCAAACAATATGCTGGGAACAATTATATCCACTTTGGATATTGCAAGGTTGAAGCCTGCCGCAAGATTATCAATGCTGGTTGCAATTGTCAACGCTAGCAATAGCCAGCCGCTTGATGGATCAGGTATTTCTTCTATCTTGTTCTTCCATGCTTCATATATCATCTTGGAACCAATTGCAAAAAGAAGCAGGAATGCAATCCAGTGGTAAATTCCAGAAATGCTTTCGACTATGGATCTGCCTGCATTATATCCAATGACAGTCATCAGTGAATGTGCAATAGCAAAACTGACAACTATTCTTGTCTTGGATATTATTTTCATGTTCTGGAAAATAATACCTGTTGCTATGCTTACAGAGAAACAATCCATTGAAAGAGCAATGCCAAGAAGTATTATAGAAACTATATCCATTATCAAAACTGAACTCCATGATTTTCTTTTTTCGTCAAGGAACTAATTAAAAAATGCATGAAATCATTATTTACATTAAATGAACGTTATTTATTTAAAAATAACTTGCCAAGAAAATCATATACCAGAAGTAAGGACATGAAAAAGTTGAATTTTTTTAAATGACATAAGGAAGGAATTTATGAAATTCACAACAAACAAAATCGCTTTGGTAAAAGCCCTGAACAAGGTAGCTGCTGTCTCAACCAGAACCGCTGTTGACGATACTTTATACGTCTTGCTTGAAACTGTGGATAACATGCTGAATCTTACTGCCACTGATTTGCAGGTAACCATGAGGGTGGAACAGGAAGTAATTGTAATGGAAGAAGGAAGGCTTGCAGTTAACACAAAGCGTTTGCTTGAAATAGTGAAGGAACTTCCAACTGCAACAGTGGAATTGTCTGCAAATGAAGAGCAGCTTGAAATCAATTGCGAAAGTTCCCATTTCCTTCTGAATGGCTTGAGTAGTGAAGAATTCCTTCGCCTGCCTGCTTTCAATCCTTCAGTAGAAATAGGACTTCCCTCAAAGACACTTATAAAGATGCTTGATAAGACTGTATTCTGCGTATCCAAGAATGAAAGCAGACCTGAAATCAATGGAGTGCTTTTCGATATTCATGGCAAGGAACTTCGCGTAGTTTCAACTGACAGCAGGAGATTTGCATTTACAAGTCTTTCAGGAACATACAATCTTCTGCAGGATCCCACAAAGATAGTAATACTTCCAAAGGTGCTTACAATACTTATCAAGGAGGCAGAAGAAACCGAGGAAATAACTCTTGGCTTCAATGACAGGTATTTGATGTTTAAATATGATAATGTTCAGCTGTTTTCCTTGTTGCATGATCATCCCTATCCGGAATACGAGAGAGTAATTCCAAATGACAATACCAATATTGCAAAAATGAACAGGGATGCCTTGCTTGGTGCTACAAAAAGAATGAATGTATTAAGCAGCATAGGAAGCAGCCAGATGACTCTGGAATTCAACCAGAATGAGCTGAAATTATTCGTTACAAGCGAGGAAACGGGAACTGGAGACGACAGGATACCTATAAACTATACTGGAGAAAATCTTAAAATTGGCTTTAACTCAAGTTTCCTTATCAGCCTGTTACCAAAGCTAGACAATGAAGAAATCAAGTGGGAAATGGGAGGTCCTTTGAAAGCCTCTATCATAAGACCCATGGAGGAAGAAAAGGATTTGAAATACTACTTCCTTCTTATGCCCTTGAAACTCCCTAGTTAGTTATTCGGGCTAAACAGGTTGAATTTCTGCTCACTTTATCCTGATTGATCAGATGCATATAGAACACATTTTTTTAAAAGATTTCAGGAATTTTGAACAACTCTCCCTTGAAACAAGCAGGCAGGGTGCATTCTTTGTAGGGGATAATGGAGCAGGTAAAACCAACATCCTTGAATCCATTTATTTCGCATCAATTTTCAGATCTTTCCGGGAAAGACAGATAAGAAATCTAATAAAGGATAGATGTGAGGCTTTTTTCATAAGGATTCAAGGAGATTTCGGGGATAACAGGCAGATAGAAATAGGCATAGACAGGCATTTCGAAAGGAATATTAAACTTGATGAAGTATTTGTCTCCAAAATCACTGAAATAGTTTCTGTCTTGAAAGTTATATTTCTGGGACCTAATGATGTTAATTTGCTGACAGGATCTCCTGAAAAAAGAAGACAGCAATTCGATATATTCCTGTCCAGCAATAAGGAATACATCGAAAACCTTATAAAATATCAGTCTGTTCTGAAGGAAAGAAATGCCTATCTGAAAAGAAAGTCAATAGACAGAAATCTGGAAGATGTTCAATCTGAGATGCTAGTGGATCTTGCAGTCCCTATATGGGAAACAAGAATGTCTCTTATTGAGGATTTGAGAAAACCTCTTACTGAATTAGCTGCTTCTCTTCTTTCGGAAGATCTTGATATTGAAATAAGACATAAGATAGGATTACAGTCAGAACTTTGTAACATGGAAAATATAAGAGAAGCTTATGCTGAATCTTTGAAAAAGTCGTTTGAATATGACCTTAACCAGGGATTCACCCAGTATGGTCCTCACAGAGACGACTATGAATTCCTCATAGGGAAAAAGCCCTTGAGCATTTATGGATCCCAGGGACAGATCAGATGTGTTGTTACTTCACTCAAGATTGCTTTTGCATCAATTCAGGACAGAAAACCGATACTTTTGCTTGACGAAATATTTGCAGAGTTGGATTATGACAGGCAGAACCTGTTGATTGAAATTGTCAGGGATAGATATCAATGCTTTTTTTGCAGCGCCAATCTTATACCGCAATTAAAGATCTATCCGTTATTCAAGGTGGACAAAGGTGAAGTCAGTAAAATCGATTAACGAGCTTAAGGAACTCCTTCCTGATCCACTTGCTGCTCAGGAAAAAATACTGGAAGAGGCTAATAAAAAGCTTCTGGAGCTTGGATTGACTGATACAAAAGCTTTATTCATTAAAAACAGGATTTTATATATTGAAGTACCAAACTCTTATATTGCACAATTGGTTTGCCAGAAAACAGAAGAAATTCGCAGATGTCTTTCTGTTCAAGTGAAATCAATAAGAACAAGATGTAAAAATGGTTAACAAGGAGCAACAATGAAAATCTATATTTTATTTATCATGCTTGCCGTTTCTCTATCTATATATCTTTCATGCGATTCCGTTGATCCATCAGAGGGAAGCACTGATACCGAAAGACCAAAATGCTCTGTTGCAGAACCCTCCAATATGGATATCGTATGGGAAAAAGTCACAATCACTGCAAATGCATCAGATAACATTGGCGTGAAGAATGTTGATATTTATGGTGATTACAAACTACTCTTTACATCAACTTCCTCACCCTATACTTATGAATGGGATATAAGCAACATGTATGGAAGTCATTATATTTTTGCAAAAGCTTTCGATAAAGCTGGTAACTCCGGGACTTCAGATACTATTGAGATAAAGATACCTGCACTGGTTTTCAAGGATGATTTCGATACATATGCTACAAATGTCTCTCCTTCTGATCCATGGGAAACAACAAAGTCAGGTGAAGCAGATATAAAGATATCTGACAGATTCAAGGATACAAAGGGAAATACTTGCTGCTTTAGCTCAGATGGAGCCAGGGATAGTTATGTGAAAGCTGATGTACCTTTTGATTCACAGGTTTATCTAATGGTTTTCATATCATTCTATTATGAAGAAGCGGACATGCAGATAAGGCTTGGAAATGGTGACAGATGGGATAACTTCGGTCCATCTTTGTTCATAGAGGAAAATGCATTGCTTGTACAGGATGGAGTTGCTCCAAGGAAAATTTATGATTTGAAACCTGATACCTGGTATACACTGAGACTTGATTTGGACTGCCTGTCAAAGACCTATGATATACAGATTGACGGAAAGGTGGTAGAGAATCAGGTTTCCTTCCTTGACAGACCTGATTCAATAACAAGGCTTGGATTTCAGACAGTTACTGAAGACAGGGCATGCAGGGAGCTCCATTTGAATGATATATTCATTTATGATATGAACTCTACTAGAGCGGCTTGGAAAAAAAATGATAACCTGAAAACAAGACGCGTGATTTACGCATTAAAGAAATAGTTGATGCTTACTGAAAAAGCTTCCATAATTGCTGCACTGAAACCAAGCTTCATTATAATAGCAGTATTAACCTTTATTATATGGGGAATGCTGTTTTCTGTTCTTGGAAAATCACATCCTGATGAAGGAAACTATCTCATGTCAGCGTATCAAAGCGGAAAAAGCCTTATACCTTACAGGGATTTTGCATTCACCCAGGGACCTGTTTATCCAATACTGTATTCACTTATTGGCAAAAGTTTTGGATTCAGGATTTCCATGTTCAGGCATATGAATGTATTTCTTCATTTCATACTTCTGCTATTCATCTCGCTCAGTGTCTTCTATCTTTTCAGGTGGACAGGATTGATTACATTCCTTGTCATTTATCTGTCAAATCCCTTTAATTTCTACAGCCTTACAGTAAACAAGCTCTATCTGATAACAGCTTTTTTCATAACTCTAGGTTCAATACTGCT
The DNA here is from genome assembly GCA_016927185.1 of Candidatus Coatesiibacteriota bacterium. Classification (GTDB taxonomy): domain Bacteria; phylum JAFGND01; class JAFGND01; order JAFGND01; family JAFGND01; genus JAFGND01. The sequence goes on along the minus strand of JAFGND010000101.1, from coordinate 3,659 downwards.
TCTCAGATCACATGAAAAAAACTGGATTATTGCATTTGCTGGAATTTTTTTCAGTATTGCTGCAGCTACAAGAATATCAACAGTAATAATACTGATTGTTTTCTGGTTGTATTCATTCAGGAGGATGAAACCTGTAAAGTGGTTAATTTATTCATTCCTTCCAAGCTTTTTGTTCCTTGTTCTGCTTTATCTGCCTTTCTTTCTGGTTTCCTTCGATAATACTCTTTTTTACCTCATAAGTTTTCACCTGTCAAGAGAATTGCCATTCAAGAATCAGCTCATGTTCAAGTTTGATTTCCTGATACTTCTCATGAGATATTACGGTCCTGCTTTGATAATTGCACTTTCATATATATTGTGGAGACCACTTATAGAACCAAAGCTTGCATACTTGAGATTCCTTGCACTTGCTTACCTGATGCACTTGTTTATTCATATTCCTGCCAAGGTTCCTTATGTATATGAATATCTAACCCCGACATTTCCATTGCTTGCACTATGGCTTACAGGTGTCTTATATTATGCTGTGAATAAAATGCCAACTGATATCTGGAGATACAAGATAATCTCTTTTATTGCAATTTTATTCATATCAGGTGCTATTATTACTGGAAGAGACAATATTTCGTCCAAATCCGAATTTCCGCTTCAGAAAGTGATAACTGTTGCAGATTATGTCAAAAGCATAACCAGACCAGATGACAGTATATTCTCTTTCAATCCTGCAATAACAATAGCTGCAAAGAGAAATATCTACAAGTCTTCTGAAAGTGGGGGACTTGTATTCACTATTGACAGGCAGAGATGCAGGAAATTGAATCTCATTCATTATGAGGATTTCATGGAACTTGTTGGGAAAAAGGATATTCCAGTAATTGTAATAACACCAATAACTTTCGATATTTCATTCCCGGAATGTGCAGGTTCACCCCTTGAAGCAAGGAAGCTTATCTGGAAGAAACTGCGAGAGAATTACACACTTGATAAGCAATTTCCTGCTTCGGGACTGGAAAGCGAGGATGTAGAGATTTGGATACCAACGAATTAGAACTATTCATTCCAGGGAGGATTTGTCTTTTTGGAGAGCATTCAGACTGGGCTGGAGGTTATGCATCAACAGACACCTCAGTTCTTCCTGGATACACACTTGTGATAGGAACAGAGCAGGGAATTTTCGCAAAAGTGTCAGGGTGCAAGGACAAACTTCTTGTAAGCTCATGCAAGACAGGTGATAAACTTGATATTCCATTTAATCTAGAATCTCTGGACAAAGTCACTCATGGAAACAGCTTCTTCCGCTATGTTGCAGGAACGTCATATGAAGTATTACGGAAATCCAAGGTAGATGGAATATGCATAGACAATCATGACATGAATCTTCCCCTGAAAAAAGGTCTGTCATCATCAGCAGCAATCTGCATACTTACCGTAAGAGCTTTCAATAAGCTTTACAATCTCGGTCTTCCAATAGAGGAAGAGATGGAACTTGCATATATAGGAGAAAGAAGAAGCGGATCAATGTGCGGTAGAATGGACCAGGCATGTGCTTTCGGAAATAGACCGATACTCATGGAATTCCACGGAGATAAAGTCAGGATTGAACAGCTTTCTGTAAAAAAGACAATAAATATAATGATTGTGGATTTGAAGGCAAGGAAAGATACTGTAAAAATCCTCTCCTCACTTAATCTCTGTTTCAATGACAAAGAAAGCGAAACTGGAAGGAACGTAAGGAATTATCTCGGTCATGAAAACAGAAGAATCGTACTTGAGGCAAGAGAAGCTTTGCAGGAAGGCGATTCTGCCGAGCTAGGCAGATTGATGACATTTGCACAAGAACGATTTGATGAAGCAATGATGCCAGCTTGCAAAGAGGAGCTTTCAGCCCCTAAACTACACTCCATTCTTTCATCAGAAGCAATACAACCATATATATATGGGGGAAAAGGAGTTGGATCGCAGGGTGATGGCACTGCCCAGCTTGTCTTGAAAGATTCAGATTCAATGAATATTGTAAAGAATCTTCTTGAACCATTTGACGTGAACTGCTACTCACTCAAGATATTGCCCAAGAAGGCAATACCTGTTTCCAGAATAATAGCAAACGATTAATTTATTGACAACTTTTGCAGGCAGATTCTGGAAACTTATGTCACTGTAATATCTTATAAGACAGTCACTTATGATCTTGCTGAAGAACAGGACTAGTGGAAGCAACAGAATGAACAATGAAATAGAATGTTTCCTGATTATGTTTACAGAACTTATTTATTTATCTTCTGGCATAATTTCTTAAATTCGTTTTATGGTGCATGAGTTCCAATGATTGTTAGTATTCCTGCAAGAATTGATGCAGCAACACCTATTATGACACCAATTACCGGAATGATTGCAATTATTGTTGAGGAAATGACTATCACAGCAGTTATTATCAGTATAAGTCTTACAGTTGCTTTATCCAACTTTTTTCTGAACCCACACGCTTGACATGTGTTTGTTTTATCATCAATCTCACTGCCGCATTTCGGGCATATATTTCCTGATACCTGTTTCAATTTCGAGTTGCAGTAATTGCATGTAAGTTGTCCTTCGTCAATATCAGCACCGCAGTTTGGACATTTCAATGATACTATTTCAGTCATGTTTCAAAATCCTTCCTTGCATACCTTCAAGTAATATGAATATGTTATTTGCAAGTGATTTCTTTTGCAAAGAAAAAATAAATAACTGGAAATTCTTGTTATTCAATTTGTATTTTATCTTGACAGAAACATGCATATAAAGGATTTAATGAATATTGAAGAGTGGTAACTTGATTATATAATATAGATAAATCATGTTTATTCATTCAAGGAGCATAGAATGCGTATCTTTATAATGATTTTGGTGGGATTTTCTCTGGTCTGGGGAGAAAATTATTGGGATAATTTCAGAGGAAACTATAGGCAAGATGGATTATCTCCGTTAAAAGGACCTACAAAGCCAGTATTCTTAGGGGAAATTGATATTATTCCTCCGTCATTTAATAAATCTTCTGAAAGGAAGATTGATTCTGAAAAAATAGAGTATAACTGGCCTTCCTCAGCAGGAGTAATATCAGAAGACAGTACATTATATGCTCATACAACTAGCAGTTCTAACTATCTTGTAGCAGTCAAGAATGCACAGCTTCTGTGGAGAGAGGAATTTACTGGTGAATATGAGCAGCAAGAAATGTGCATAGACGAGAAGGGATTATTGTATTTTGAAACAGGAAATGGTCTCATATGCTTTGATCCAAAGGAAAGGATTATTCTTTGGGAGCGTGGATTAGATACTCCTTGCTATTCAATTATTTTTATCCCAGGAGGCTCTAATATATATGTAATGACAGGTAGCTATTCTGATAATGGTATTTTATATGCTATAAATAAAGATAATGGAGCACGTACATGGAGTTACAATCTCGGAGAAAACAACTATAGAACAATGGCAATAGGAATAGAAAATGGTTATTACTATGCTAAATATAATAATGATAAATTAACAGTTTTCTATCCCCCTAATGCCTTCAGATATGGATGTTCTCCTTATCCAACTCCACCTTCAATAGACAGGAATGGAGTAATATATAGTGTTGCTTCAGATACATTGTATGCATATAATCCTGGACTGTATCT
>JAFGND010000100.1 GCA_016927185.1 Candidatus Coatesiibacteriota bacterium | reverse complement strand
GCAGAATTCTTCATCACTAATACTTGACAAAATATAACTCTATAAAACCCTCTCTTGTAGAGGGTTTTTTTTGATTAAGGCTGAAAACATTTATTTCAAGAAAGATTACCTCTTATTTGAACGAGACACAATGAATTGCCGAAGGAGATTTATGGCATTAATAGAATTGGTCAATATAAACAAGATATACACTATCGGAAAAGTTAATGTACATGCACTTAAAGATATAAACCTGAAAATAGATAATGGAGAATTCCTGTCCCTGGTAGGACCATCTGGATCAGGAAAAACTACATTACTGAACCTTATTGGCTCTCTTGATAAACCGACTTCAGGTGAGATTTTCCTGGAAAACTCCAATCTTGCAAAATTTTCATATAAGGAACAGGCCGTACTCAGGAGAAAAAAGATAGGGTTTATTTTCCAGTCATACAATTTAATACCTGTATTAACTGCATTCGAGAATGTCGAGTTCCCTCTTTTGCTTGAAGGGCTTATGCAAAATAATGATATAAAAAGCAAAGTCAACATGATTATGGATGAAGTTGGCTTAGAAGAGCAAAAATACAGAAGACCTGACCTGCTGTCTGGTGGTCAGCAACAGAGAGTAGCAATTGCAAGGGCATTGGTTAAAAATCCTTCAATCATACTTGCAGATGAACCAACTGCCAATCTTGATTCAAAAACTGCTGAGGAGATATTGAATCTGATGCTGGATCTTAACAAAAAATACAATACCACTTTCATATTCTCAACTCATGATAAACTGGTAATGGAATTTGCAAAGCGGATTGTTACTCTCAAGGACGGATTTATCAGTAAAGATGAGGTGAAATGACAAGATATTTTCTATTTATTGTAAAACTTGCCTGGAAAAATCTTTCAAGAAGATGGCACAGGACATTGACAACAGCCTTTGTAATTGGTATTTCTATAACTTCCTTCATAATTACTGATTCATTCTTTATTGGAGTTGATATTGAAGCAACAAAAAACCTGGTAGAACTTGAAACAGGGATGCTCAAGATATTCCATCCCAGTTTTTTCTCAGAGAAAGACTTGAAAAATCTTGATTATACAATCGAAGATCCTGAAAAAATATCAGATACCCTTAAGGAAGCCAATCTGAATGAGTTTACTTTCAGAATATCCTTTTTCTGTCAGCTTGGAAATGGTGTGAATCAGATTCCCATTGAAGGTTATGGCATAGACCCGGATAGAGATGAACTTGTATTCAATCTGAAAAAATACGTTCAGGGAGAATACTTCTCTTCAACTGACTCTGCAGAAGCAATTATCGGTCATCTTGTTGCAAGAGATCTGGGCTTGAAAATAGGTGACATGGTGACTGTTATGACAAGAGAAAAAGGTGGAAAAACAATCTCTGCTTTTGATGCAAAAATTATCGGAATAATAGATTCTCCCAATCCTAAAATAAACAGGAATACAATATTCATTCCACTCTCTTACCTTCAAAAACAGTTGAACATGAATAAATCAATTACAGAAGTGGTATTAAAAATTCAAAATATGGAAAAAGTAGATTATACTGTTGAAATCCTGAAAAAAAATACTAAAATTGATAAATATGATGTAAAACCATGGTATGTTCTGGGTGCTGATTTCATAGCAATCAATAAAACAAAACGAGCATTTTCAAACGTTCTGATTTTGATACTTCTTCTAATAGCTTCTCTTGGAACATCCAATGCCCTTCTTCTTTCAATATTAGAAAGAATAAGAGAACTAGGGATGATTTTTGCCTTGGGAGTCCAGAAAACGCAAATGATCTTGATGATAGTGCTTGAGGGAATATGCATAGGGGTATTTGGAAGTACTATAGGTCTGATTATAGCTTCGGCAATTAACTTATACCTTGTCAATTATGGACTTACTCTGAAAATGTTCGAAAAACTATCTCAGAATAATGACCTGGGTTACCCCATGAAAATGGTTTTTCACGGAGCATGGAATCCAGATGCTTTTATTTTTGCATTTTGTTTCGGTGTTTTTATATCAGGTTTATTTAGTTTATTCCCAGCAATAAAAGCATCAAGGCTAAATGTTGTCGAGGCGCTGCATTATGTATAGGATTCAATTATTGCTAGTGATAGCATACAGGAATATCTGGAGAAATCAGAAAAGATCACTTCTTGCTGTACTTTCTATAGCTTTAGGAGTTGGTTCAGTTATTTTCGTAAGAAGTTATATAACTGGAGTCTTCACTTCAGTCTTGGAAGGATTGACGGATTTTCAACTAGGCCATATAAAAATTGTTGATACAGGATATTACAAAGAGGAAAGACTAAACAATCTCTCTATGAATATCCCTGATACACTTGTAATAGAAAATAGTTCTATAATCCATATTTCACCGAGAATAAATTTTGGAGTGATGTTATATAACGAAGGAAAAAACAAATTTGCTCTTGGATATGCGATAAAGAAGAATGATGCCAAAGAGATTCTTAAGCTTGATAAAAAGGTGAAATCAGGAAGCTTTTTCAATGATGAAAAAAAGAATATCCTTATGGGTAAGGGATTGATGAAGAAAATGAAACTGAGTTTGAATGACCGAATCCTTGTTGTAACAGTAACATCAGAAGGTGGTCTTAATGCAATGAAATTCAAGATACTTGGGGAGATGGATTTCGGACTCAGCAGCTTTGATGAAAACATGTTCGTGGTAGATATTAATGATGCACAAAATCTTCTAAGAATGAAAAACAAGACAACTGAACAACTGATTTATATAAAAAATATTGACAATGCAGATAATATTGCAAAAGATCTGAAAACAGATTTGAAAAAGGATTATATAATCAGGACGTGGCAGGAACAGGGTGACTGGTACAAATTATTCCAGACTGCTTTTGCGATATACCAGATTTTTTATTTCATAATAATTGCTCTTGCATGTTTTGTAATTCTCAATACAATGATAATGATAGTTTTTGAGAGAAAAAAAGAAATCGGGATATTGAATGCCATGGGGTTGAACAGGATAGAAATTCTATCGCTTTTCTGGCTGGAAGGTTTGGTGCTAACTGTTTTAGGATGCATCGTTGGTGCTATCATGGGAAGTATCTGCTCATTAATTTTAGGATATTTCGGGATTAATATACAATCCCTTGGAAAAAATGTGGATATGCCAATTTCATCGGTACTTTATCCAAGGCTTAATTTACGGAATATCTATGTTTCTATCTTGATTGGTTTTGTTGTTTCATGCCTTGCCAATCTAATACCAGCAAGATTGGCTTCAAAACAAAATGCCATTGAGGCAATAAGAGGATAAGGATGGAAAAATGATGGTTTTATTATTGGTTTTTTTTATGTCCCAATTATTTGCATTAACTCCGGATGAGATATTGCAGAAAGTTGATGATAACATGGTTTTTACTTCTGCAAGATATAACGGGAAAATGACAATACACATAGGAACTGAAACAAGAACCAAGACATACAAAACCTGGGCAAAAGGAAAAGACAAAGCATTCATCATATTTACCAACAGTGAAGACAAGGGAGTGAGATATCTCAAGAGAGAAGGATCATTGTGGATATATTTTCCTGAAGCAGAGGAGATTATGAAAATATCAGGGCATATGCTAAGAGAAAGTATGATGGGAAGCGATCTTTCTTATGAAGATGCTCTTGAAAATCAAAAACTGAAAGAAAGATATTCTATTTCACAGGAAGAAGATGATGAAATAAATGGAAAGAACTGCTATGTGCTTGATCTTAAAGCAAAAACAAGTAATTTGACTTATTACAGAAGAAAAATCTGGATTGATAAATCAAGGTTCGTTGCACTAAGAGAAGAAAGGTATTCAAGATCCGGAAAACTTTTGAGAATAATGACAATCGATGAAATAAAGACTGTTGGGAAAAGGAACTATCCAATAAAAATGACAGTTCAGAATGTACTGAGAAAGAATACTTATACTGAATTTGGTATCTATCAGTACGAATTTGATGTAGCAATTGATGAAAGCGTATTTTCAAGACAAAGCCTCAAGCCATGATAGCAAGTCTAATTATAGAAATAATACTGCTTTCACTCTTCTGCAACAAAGAAATCAATTTCAGTGGGGAAGAAAAAATTGATGATATAATCGTCTATGATACAAGCAAGAAGTTTGAATGGGGCTGGAAAAACAGGATAAGATTGATGCTTGAAAGTCCTTATTCAGAACCTGATAAGAAACAAGTCAGATATTACAGTTCCCTTGATTTTTACCTGCTTTCTGGAACGCAAAATCCTTTCGAAACAGAATACATTCCTCCTCAATTCGAGACTTTCAAGGAATGGATAGATAATGGGCTGATTGAAATATCAAGACTTTATATAACAATCCCAGTTAGCAAAGGTGAAATGACCGTAGGAAGGCAGAGAGTACCGTGGGGTCAAGGTGTCTATTTCAGACCACTTGATTTCTTCAATCATTTGAATTCCCTTGATATGACTGCAGAAAGAAAGGGAATTGATGCATTGAAATTTTCCTTTCCTCTTGCGTTATTATCTGATGTAACATTGCTGACAATCCTTGATAAATGGCCAGGACACAGTGAACTTGGAATACGATCACATCTGAATATTGAATCCTTAGATATGGGATTATCATATTCTTACAGAGGCAAGGATCTCGAAGGAAGTGAAACAGGAAGTCACCCCCAGGTAGCTGGTTTGGATTTCAAGGGAGATTTATTGCTTGGAGTACATGGAGAAGGGCTTTACAGATTTTACAGAACCTATCCTCTTGAAAAAAATAGTTTCAAGGACAGGATACAATTCACGTTAGGAGCAGATTACAGTTTTCTTGAAAACAGGCTGTTTATGTTAGGCGAATACTTTTATAATGGTTATGGATTCAAAGATACATCTGATTACAGACCTGATGATTTTTATAAGGGAATTCATTATGGCATTATTGAGATATCTTATTCACCAAACATTCTTGTTTCATATTTGATTGCAGGATTGATAAATATCAATGATGATTCTTTTGTTATTACTCCACATGTAAAATGGTCAATATTCAAGAATACCAGTCTTGACATTTCACTTGGAATTATTGAAGGAAAAAGATATAGTGAATATGATCCTGAAAAAATCGGTAGAGTTGTTAACAATTTGAAGTTATCTATCGTCTTTTAAAAGGATTATTTGGAAAGGAAAATATATGAAAATCACTTCCTGGAATGTAAATGGTCTAAGGGCAATCATGAAAAAAGGATTTGTTGAATGGATAGATGATTTCAAACCAGAAATAGTTTGCCTTCAGGAAACAAAATTGCAGGGAGATCAAATCCCTCCAGAAATAAATGATCTGAAAGAATACGAGAAATATTACTCGTTTGCAGAAAGAAAAGGCTACAGTGGGGTAGCAGTTTTTTCAAAGAAGAAACCTGATAAAGTGGAAACAAAATTAGGAATAGAAAGATTTGATAATGAAGGAAGAAACCTGATAATACATTACAAGGAATTCACTCTCATTAATATCTATTATCCAAATGGGCAGATGTCTAAGGAAAGGCTCGATTATAAACTGGCATTTTATGATGCTTTTCTTGATTTCGCTAACAGTTTGTTACAAAAAGGCAAGAAACTGATTATATGCGGTGATTTCAATACAGCACACCACGAAATAGATCTCGCAAGACCAAAAGAAAATGAAAATACATCAGGCTTTCTTCCAATAGAAAGAGCATGGATGGATAAATTCGTAAAAAATGGTTATATTGATACATACAGAATGTTTGTCAAGGAAGCAGGACATTACAGCTGGTGGGATTATAAAACAAGAGCAAGAGAGAGGAATATAGGCTGGAGGATTGATTATTTCTTTGTCAGCAAGAATTTCAAAGACAAGATACAAAAATCATTCATTCTTGAGGATGTAATGGGTTCTGATCACTGTCCTGTTGTGATCGAGATTTCATAATCCTGTGCCAGCAATGCTTTATCTCACCTAAATGCCCCATTGTTGAATATGCAAGACTGCTGCATCCTCCCTTGCACAGCTTTGCAAAATCGCATTCCCTGCAAAAACCATGGAGCTCATGTCCAATCCTGTTATAGGAAAAGAGATTCTTGTCATTCCAGATTTCCACAAATGACCTTTTTCTTACATTATCTTCTATGAACTCATCCGGAAGGCTGAGACATCCCTTTACACCTCCATCACTTGTCAAGCCAGAGACCAGCAGTCCTGCCTGACAACCAAGCCATACACCATTCTGCAGGTAGCTGCTTCTAAGGAAAGGTTCATAATCACAAAAATAACCAATATCATCAGCAAAGAAAATATCAAGTTGCCTGTCTTTTGGAATCTCTAGAATACTGTCATGCAGGAGTATTATATCATCTTCATCAACTATCAATTTCGATGCTTTTGCATTACCAAGCGGATTAGTTAACTGGATTTGCCATCCATCAATCTGCCATTCAACAAGAATATTATACAATTCCTTAATGCTATTGATATTATATTTGTTTATCTGTGAAATGATGCCTACTCTCAAACCCTCTTCCTGGCATGTTTCAACTGCTCTCCTTATCGCCTTGTAACTCCCTTTGAAATTCCTGAGTTTGTCATTGATTTCCTCGGTTCCATCAAGGGAAAAGGAAATTCCGTAAATATCATAATGCCTCAGTTTCTTTGCAATCTTCTTGTCAACCAGCAATCCATTTGAAATAAACTCAACTTCCTGTTCAGTTCCATGAAAGAAATCCAGCACTAGCTCCCAGTCATTCCTTATAAAAGGTTCCCCTCCCATAAGGCTTATCCTGTTTACCTTGAGTTCCCTGATTTGCTCACATAATTTCATTACTTCCTGAGTATTAAGTTCATTTTTTCTCGGTTTGCCAGCTGAACTTCCACAAAGCTTGCATCTCATATTACAAGCTAGTGTGAATTCCCATACAAGATATTGTGGATTTCTGATATTCAATTCAATCCTTCAATCCTAGTGCCTGCACTCTGTACAAACAGTGCTTGTTTTCATAGATGGAACCAGTTGATGCCAATGCAAACGACTTGCAACCAGCTCTGCAGATTCTCCTGAATTCGCACTTTCTGCAGAATCCCTTCAAGTATTTTCCATTCCATTTTCTGTTATATGCGAATAGATTATCATCTTCCCATATATCCTTCAACTTTCTTTTCCTTATATTTCCTTCATTCATCCAGGAAGGCATTGATGGACAGCCTTTAACATCCCCATTACTTTCTATTGCAATTCCAAGTATTCCAGCATAACAACCCACCCAGTAGGGGATATAATCTTTTCCCGAATCTCTTAAATAAGGTTCATATTCAGTATAATATCCAATATCATCGGTTGAAACGATCTTGAAAGGCCTTAACTGCTTATGCATAATGAATTCAGCTATATAAGGAAGTTTAGATGGAGATATCAGGTAATTCTCCTCTGTATTTTTCATTCTTCCCTGCGGAGTTCCTAACTGCAGCTGCCATCCATCTATTGGTATTATAGATAATAATTCATGAAGTTCATTAAGTTCGTTTAAATTCCTGCCATTTATATGGGTTATAACGCTCGTTTTCAAACCGCTCGACTTTGACAGAACAAGTGCCTGATAAGCACTTCTGAAAGGTGACATATCCTTTCTTTTCCCTGGGAAAAGCCTTATTGAATCGTGAGTTTCAGGCATTCCATCAATGCTTATCGATATCCAGTCAATATTGATATCAAGACAAAATTGCACAATTTCCTTGTTGAATAGAAGACCGTTGGTTATCAGATTGACTTCCAGCCCAAGTTCTTTCAATCTGGAAGCGATTATTTTCCAGTCTTTTCTGACAAGAGGTTCTCCACCTGATAAATTGATTTTTCTTGTCCCGATTTCCTTCAAATCATTGCATAAAGAAAGAGCTTCTTCAGTAGTCAATTCATCTTTTCTTGGTTTGCCAGAAGATGATTCACAATGAACGCAACGCAAATTACAGGCATTTGTTATTTCCCAGACACAATAGATTGGGATTCTCTTTATTCTCTTTAACAGGAAAAGCATTTATCTCAAGAAAAGTCAACACCCTTGTAAGCGGGAACAGGCTTGGGTAATTTGTTAAGACTATCAGAATTTTCAGAAAAATCTACGCCTTTATATTTCACATGAATATTGGGATTAATAGGGCTTGTTTCATTAGCTGCCTGAAACAATATCATTTCCTCCAGCAGCTGGGCAATCTTTTCAGGATCATTTTCCTTAAAAAGCTTTGATAAGTCGCTTTTGTTATCAACTATTGTCTGCCTGGATGCTTTTTTCAGTACTGCTTTCAGTCTTCTTTTTTCTCCGGTTGGAAGCTGAGCTTTCACAATATAAATATAAACCTTTCCTCTTAGTTTTTCTATATCAGTAGAATCCGAAGAACTTGACTCATCTTCATTATAATCAGTGCTTTCAGCATTCAGAAGATTGCTTTCTGTTTGGGTAATTTTAGTTTCTGATTCCTGACTGAAGGAAGATTTATTGCAGGCAGAGAAAAGCATTGCCATCAGGAAGAAAATCAAGAGAATATTAACAGGAGCGGTTTTCAGAAAAGAGTTATAATCCACTCCACTTTTTCGGTTTATGAATTCTGTCAATTCCTCCCTGTTCTTCCTTGTTACTATTTCATCAATCTCTTTATAAAAATCAGAATCTTCATTCTGTAAAGACAATCTGTCATAAAAAGCTTTTAATGCTTTTCTGTCTCCTCTTTCAAGGGCATTCAAGAAATCACTTTCATTTTTATACATATAAACCTCCTTATTTCCTTATCTTATCTTGATTATCAATAAACCATTTATATGTTATTTCAAGACCTTCTCTTAAACCGGTTCTTGCTTTCCAACCTATTTCATTGATCCTTGAAACATCAAGTATCTTTCTCGGAGTTCCATCAGGTTTTTCGATATTCCAGTGAATATCGCCACTAAATCCTGTTATATCCTTTATGGTTTCGGCAAGCTCCTTGATTGTAACATCAAATCCGCAGCCAACATTTATTGTATCATTTGAATTATAATTGTTCATAAGGAATACACATGCATCAGCCAGATCATCAACAAACAGGAATTCCCTTCTTGGTTTTCCGGTACCCCAGACTTCAACTTGGCTTTTGTTTTCTGCTCTGGCTTCATGAAATTTCCTTATCAATGCAGGTAGGACATGACTATTCTGCAAATCAAAATTATCATTTATTCCATATAAATTAGTTGGCATACAGCTTATGAAATTTGTTTTGTATTGCAGATTATATGCCTCGCACAATTTCAAGCCAAGTATTTTCGCAAGTGCATACATCTCATTAGTTTGTTCTAGTTTACCAGTCAAGAGATATTCCTCTTTTATAGGTTGGGGGCAATCTCTAGGATATATACAGCTTGATCCTAAAAACAACAGCTTTTTTACCTTGAATTTATAAGCTGCATAAATGATATTTAGCTCAATCATCCCGTTTATATATCCGAAGTCAGCCTGCTGAGTGGAGTTTGCATAAATTCCTCCCACCTTTGCCGCTGCAAGAAAGACATATTCGGGTTCATTTTCCCTAAAATACCTCATGACACTTTCCTGATTCGTTAAATCAAGCATAAATTCATCAGGTAGCAACAAATTGCTATATTCCAGCTTTTTCAATTGTCTTACAATAGAACCGCCAACCATTCCAGTTGACCCTAGTATCAGTATCCTGCTTTTCTTATCCATTTTCTTTCCTTTTTATTCCCTGTTTTTTGAATCATTTTCCATCATATCTTCAACAAGATTCTTGAATGAGTATTCAGGTTTCCAGCCCAGTTCTTCCCTTATCTTTCTGCTGTTCCCTAGCAGGAAATCAACTTCAGTCGGTCTGAAATATTTTGGATTAACTGATACCACTTTCTTGTCATCCACTATTCCAACTTCATTAATACCCTCTCCTTCCCAGTGGATTTCCTTGCCCATCCAATCAAAGCATTTTTCTACAAAATCCTTTACTGTATAGGTTTCTCCAGTGGAAACAACCCAATCATCAGCTTGTGGTGCTTGAAGGATCATCCACATAGCTCTTACAAAGTCCTTTGCATGTCCCCAGTCACGATAAGCGTTCAAGTTACCTAGCTGGAGAGGAGGTGTTTCCCAAGGATTTGCAAGATAATCACCGCACCATTTTGTTATCTTTCTTGTTACAAAAGTCTCTCCCCTTCTCGGACTTTCGTGATTGAAAAGAATTCCATTTGAACCGAAGATATCATAAGCTTCCCTGTAATTCCTTGTTATCCAGTATCCGAATAATTTTGATACTCCATAAGGACTTCGAGGATGAAAAGGAATATTCTCATCGTAACCTTCTTTCGGGATTTCCCCTTTTATTCCCCCAAACATCTCTGAAGTTGATGCCTGATAAACTTTGCATTCAGGGCAACAATTCCTTACAGCCTCGAGAACATACAAGGAACCAAGTGCATCAACTTGTGATGTATAATTAGGAATTTCAAAGGATACTTTTACGTGACTTTGTGCAGCCAGATTGTAAATCTCATCCGGTTTGATTTCAAGGACAAGCCTGTTAATACTGTTTGGATCAGTTAAATCACCATAATGAGTAAAGAATTTCTTGTTATAATGTCTTGAGTGAAAAAGATAGTCTATTCTCTTTGTGTTGAAGGTTGATATCCTTCTCACTATACCATGCACTTCATAACCTTTCTCTATAAGCAATTCAGTCAGATATGATCCATCTTGTCCAGTTATTCCTGTAATTAGTGCCTTTTTCATTAGGTCTCCATTTTCGTCAACAAATGCAATAGATTAACACGTCTATTGACATTTTAAGTCAAGAATAAACTTCAGTTATCTAAGCACTTTATAGAAATAGCTTACTTTAAACAAAGGACGGTTATGCAGAGAAGCATCATTTATACGAGTTTAAGAAATCTGCTTAAAGATAATATAAAATGGATATTCAATCTGGATATTGAAGAAGTTACAATCAATAAACAGATAAGCCTGCCCCCCAAACCTGAAATGGGAGACATGGCATTTTCCTGTTTTTTGTTAGCCAGAGAATTAAAGAAATCTCCCCAGATGATAGCAAATGAATTGTCAATGAAAATGATATTCTCTGAGGATGATATCTTTAAGAAAGTTGAACAAACTGGTCCTTATCTTAATTTTTTCCTGAATGAAAAGAATCTTTCAAAAGCAGTTCTGATTTGTTCAAAAAAAGGATCACTGACAAAACCTTTTGAAAAGAAGCAAGACAAAATAATGGTTGAATTCTCTCAGCCAAATACTCATAAAGGAATACACATTGGTCATATAAGAAATATGGCTGTTGGAGATTCCTTGATTAGGATACTCAGGCATACAGGTTACGAGACTATTTCTGCCAACTATCTTGGTGATAGTGGAGCTCATATTGCAGCTTGTCTCTGGCATTATGAAAAAAGCAAAATGGAAAATACCAATAACTCTGAAAAAGGTGAATGGCTTGGAATAGTATATACAGAAGCGAAAAAGTATCTTGAAGAGAATCCCACCGAAAAGAACAATGTAAGTAAGGTTCAGAAGCTTCTTGAAAATAAGGACCCATACTGGATATGCTTATGGAATGAGACCAGGGAATGGTCTATTGAGTATTTCAAGAGTATCTATAAATGGCTTGATATTCATTTTGATGTCTGGTTTTATGAAAGCGAGGAAGAGGAACCTGGAAAAGTGATAGTTGAAGAATTCCTGAATAAAAGAATTTTCAAGTATTCTGATGGGGCTGTTATTTGTGAATTAGAGGATTTACCCCTGGCAATTGTATTGAAAAGCGATGGAACAACTCTTTATTCAACAAAGGATCTTGCCCTGGCTAAGCGGAAATTCGAAGAATTCCATATTGATAGATCAATATATGTTGTAGGGGATGCTCAATCACTTCATTTCAAGCAGATCTTCTCCATCTTGAAAAAAATGGGATTCAAGCAGGCTGATAAATGCTATCATCTTGCATACGGGATGGTATCATTACCTGAAGGGAAAATGAGTTCCAGAACAGGTAATGTAGTCCTTTTCTCAGATCTTAAGAAATCCATGAATGAATATATTTACGAAAGTTATCTTGATTCAAAGAAAGACTGGAGTGATGAGAAGAAGAAAGTAACATCAAGAAAAATAATTGTTGCTGCCATAAAATTCGGTATGCTTGATCAGGATGTGAAGAAAAATATAGAATTCAGGATGGAGGACTGGCTTTCATTCGAAGGTGACACTGGTCCCTACATTCTTTATGCATTCGCAAGAATACAATCCATCCTGAGAAAATCTGAAAAATCAGGAATGGAAATTGAACCAGACTTTGATAACAGCCATCTTCTCACAATGTCTGAAGAAAAATATGTAATTATGGATATACAGGAATTTCCTGATATTATAGAACACGTTGCAAATGACTATTGCATAGATGAATTATGCAAATATCTTCTGAAACTATCAAAAGATTTTTCCAAATTCTATCATAATTGTTCTGTTCTCAAGGCAGACAGAGGTTTAGCAGCAGCTAGATTGCAATTGATTAAAGCAGTTTCCGAAATCTTGAAAACGGGTTTAAACCTGCTTGGAATAGATCCACCAGAAGAGATGTAATTATTTCTTTTTTATTACTGCAATCAAGCTAGTCCCGTTAGAGTAAGGTTTTTGTGCATTAAGCATAGCTTCAAACAGAGTCTTTTTTTCGCTTTTGAAAATATTGTAAAAGAGATTGTTCAGGAATGCTGGTGGCATGAATAAATCCATTCCCCCATGTCCTGATGATGAACCCTTCATATTAGTTATAATTCTGATAAGTTTTATCAATGGATACAGTTTTGTGTTGAAAAAACTAAAAAGAAGTACTTCTATATCAAGATTACTAAAGAGATCCCTGAATTCTTTTTTTTCATATCTTCTGTAATGCTTGTTTGACACATCATGCGGAGACCATAAATCCCTTCTCGCTGGAACAGTTAATATTAAATAAGCATTCTGCTTGAGTTTTGTAAAAATACTGTCAAACCATTCCTTGTCTTTTTCAACATGTTCAAGTACATCCAGAAGCAATAATACATCGGTTCTCTCTATGAATTCAACAATGTCATCAGGAGCTCTGCCAAGTATTATTTTCGCTTCAGGAACTCTCTTTTTCGCTTTCTCAACTGCATCTGGTGAGATATCACTGCCTGCAACCTTATAAAATCTGGATAAATCCCTCAGGGTTCCACCTGTTCCCATTCCAATTTCAAATATGAAAACCTCAGGATTCCTTTCTGTGATTTCATCAATTATATCTGTTATGATTTTTCGTCTTGCTTTGAACCACCAGTGATTATCCTCGAACTCATCGAAAGCTTCGAATTGCTCTTTTTCCAATCTATATATCCTCTCTCAGTATATTTTTTATCTCCCTTATCCTCTCAAAAGCATCTGCCTTGGAGAGATCTTTGAATTTGGATGGGATAAGATCTGCAGTAGTACATTCTACAAGAGCAACCAGCTGCTGAAGCTCCCTTTGAAGAGAAATATCTGTTGGGATGAAATTACTGACTTCCTTGAAAAGTTCATCCAGACCAAATTCGCCACATATGAATTTTCTTCTCTGACAGTGATGGAGCAACTCTTCATAATCTGCAGCACTGTATGAATTAGTTTTTTCAAGAAATCCTTTTTTTTCTTCATCAGAGAGAGTATTCCATTCTATCCCAACCTTCTTGAGAATCCATTCCAGGAAATCATCTTTTTCATCATCTTCTGGATCAAATACTGCAAGATGCTCCCCTGCCCTTCCTGATCTTTTTATGTCAGGTTCCAGTTTATCAGGTCTTGCAGTTATTATTATCCAGATAATTCTTCCCCTGTTCTTATTCGCACTCATCATTGACATGATTGAGCCGAACAATCTCTTATCCACATCATGGGTATAAGGTCCTCTACCTCCTAGTTGAGTGTCTGCTTCGTCATAAAATACAAGAACCTTGCCCATACTTTCCAGAACATTCCTTATCATCTCCCATCTTGATTCTGTTTCACCAACATATGCTCCCCTTATATTTTTCAAGACAACAGTTATCCAGCCACATTCTTTCGCGAATGCCTTGAAAATGAAAGTCTTTCCTACTCCATTAGGACCTGGAACAAGTATACCAGTTGGCATAAGATCTACGTTTCCGCTGTCTATGCACTTTTTTATTTCAATTAGCTTGTTTTTCAATTTTGTAGCTCCAATAACCTTTTCAAATCCATAGTCAATATCCTGGATTTCTACATGTCCTGAAAGCTCTTTCTCAATTATTTCCTTGGTTTTAGAGAAAATAGAATCTACTGTTAACGGTATCTTTGAATATGATGCCTGATTAAATATTTGCTGAATATTCACCAGAGAAAGGCCTGCAGTAAAAAAAGATACCTGCTTTATTTCCATGTTTAATTCCAGATTGTATTCATTCTGCATTTTTTCTATAAAATTTTCGCGCATCTCTGAATTAGGTCTAGTGACCATTATAGGAGCCAGGTAAGGCAGATCCCTTATCTTATAATTTACTGATGAAAGCGTTTCACTTATCAGAAATACTATATTAGTACTGTGTGAGAATTTTCTGCTGCTGAACCATTCCAGAAACAGAGTAATTCTCTGCCTGTCAGTATCTGATAATCTGTCAAATGTACCTTCAGGCAATAATGAATCTGCATATTTAATTATTATCGCCAAAGGGACAACCTCTGCTTTTGACTGATTCTCATTTTCAACAAATCTATAAAATGTTCTTTTGGTTGCCTCAACGAGAAAATTCAATGCGATTAATGGATTATTTATGCTTCTTACTACAGCCTGGTCAAGCAGATTAGGTGAAAATTCTGTTTGTAAAAGTTCCTTGTCTTCTGGATAGGGAATTTCAAGGCCTTTTGCCAGGTCATAATTTATGATGATTTTCTTAACCTGCTTATATTCAGGAAGTATCAATGCTTTTTCCAGAAATTCATTTAACGGCAGATAATTATCCTCTTCGTAAGGATAAATGTCATTGATATTTCCATATAACAAAAATTGATTATTCTGGAATGATTTATATTTTTCAATTATTGTTTTTGAAAACTCCGGAAGTTTGAAATTAGTCATATACCATCCTTTTTATTCAATTCCTATCCTTTAAAAGTTAGCATATATAGTATAGTCTCCTTTGTCAAGAAGTATCTTTTTCTTGCCAGATATCATTATTTGCTTGACATTTATGTTTGCAATTTATTTCTACGATATCAAATCTTTAGGAAAGGAGAAATGTATGTTTAGATGTATGACTTTTATTCTGCTTATATTGTTTTTGAGCATCAGTTTTATTTATGCAGACACATCATTAAGATTGAGGGGTGGAGATTGTGATGCCCAGAATACAGGTGCATGGCCTGCTTTTGGATGCAACATGGCTAGAACTAGCAGAACCGCTATTGCTGCCAGTATGAGTGGGATCAAAATACAATGGACATATAATGCTGGTTCCACAATATCAGGACCTGCTGTTGAGGATCATAATCAGAGAATATTCTTCGGAACCTCATCAGGCTATCTTTATTGCCTTACAGCTACTGGTAAATTAGTTTGGAGATTCAGGGCACAGAATCCAATAGGAAAATCTGCTGTCATAGATGACTATGGCAAGATATATTTTGGTGATACTGGAGGATACCTGTACTCATTGTTCTTTGATGGAAATCTCCAATGGAGAAGCCAGCTTAGCGGAAGAATCAATTACGGCCCCGGATATGATGGAAGCTCAACCATTTATGTAGTTACTGATCAATCAGGAAGCAGGCTTTATGCTCACAGGGTAAATGAACCGAGTTATAAATGGTACAAATATGATTCAGGAACATATGCTTATTGTGATGTTGTTGTTGATGCACAAGCTCGTTCATATATAACAAACTACTCAAGCAAGACTTATTATTGCTGGGACAGGAATGGAACAGAATTGTGGCATAAAACAATGAGCTGGGCTTATGTATGGGGATTATGCCTTGATGAAGCCAATAGCCAGATGTATTCAGCGGCCTGGAACAACAGCACCAACAAACATAATATTCATGCATTCAATCCAGCAAATGGTGACAGTTTATGGACTTATGAGACCACAAACCAACCTACTGTTCCTGTAGCAATAGATTCCCAGGGAAGAATATATTTCGGGGATACTTCCTATTATTTCTATTGCGTTACAAAAGATGGTGCACAAGCATAT
>JAFGND010000099.1 GCA_016927185.1 Candidatus Coatesiibacteriota bacterium | reverse complement strand
TTTTTCGAAGAATTCAAAAAAAAGAATTATAAGAACAATTCAATATTTATAAGTTCTTCTGCATCTTTAGGAATTGAGATGGACTTGAGAATGAAAACAAGCTATGAAGACAAGACTTTGCAACATCTTTTTGTACAAGAAAAAGGAATAAATTATATATCTATTGATGAATCACAGTACAATTTAAAATACAAAAGTATCCCATGGGTTCGTTATTTCAGAAAAAATCCAGTGAAAATCAATAACAGAATTATTGGAATAATTGACATAGATGAATCTTACTGGAAGAGCTTTGCTTCTGATATTTATAGAGTGAAGATTAAAGAAAAAATTGAGATAAAAGGAATCTGAAATGTTTGATAAGACATATTCAAGAATATCATTATTATTGCTGCTTGCCTTCATTATGAGCTTCTATCTAATCCCTAGAAGGCAGATCTGGATAGATGAAGTAGGTTCATGGATTGAAAGCGGAATGCCATTGAAAGAAATGATAGCTTTCAATTCATATCCAAAAGATACGCATCCACCTTTGTATTATATTCTCCTTCATTTCTACAGGAAAATAATCCCCGAGCAAAAACCTTTCGATATAAATAACAACTATAAAGAATTGACAAACAAGATTCCTTCTTATCCGTTTGAAATACATCTCAGACTATTTTCCAGTTTTTTCGCTCTCTTGTCCATCATTTCAACTTATTACTTAGCTCTGAAAATATATAATGACAGCAAAACAGCATTCCTTTCTTCACTGCTCATGATTTTTTCAAGCGCTTTTCTTTATTATTCAAGAGAAATTCGAATGTACAGTCTGTTACTATTAATCTCAAGTACTTCTTCATTGTTTTTCCTGTTATATCTGGATAAAAAGAAAATTAAATATGCTCTTATATACAGTCTTGTTTCAGCTTCAGGATTATATACACATTATTTCATGATACCTCTCCTTGCGATTCAGTGGCTTTATTTTTTATTAGTAAATATCAAGAAGATAAACTTCAAAACTCTGAAAGAAATATATCCGCTATTCATGACTTTCATCTTTTTCATTCCATATATCATGACATTCATGAAGCATGCAAGAGTACTGAAAGAACAGGCTATTTTCAAGGGAATTTCTCCTTTTATGGATTTCGTCAGTCTTTTTAGATGGTACTTTTTTGGATATTATCTTAAACCTTTGCCAGTAACCATAATTGGCTATCTTTTAATCGCACTTATTCTTGGTATCTCTGTTTACTATTTCAGAACGAGACTAAGGGAAAACCTGTTTCTTAATTTATTCATATGGTTGCCTCCCTTGTTTGCCTTGTTGGCATCTCTCTTGCTTAATCCTGTTAATCAGAAACGCTTCTTTATAATCTTCCTGCCTTACATTTTCATTTTCATATCTTATGGTTTGTTAAGAATAAAAAGGATTTTTATGCTTGTCATTATTCTTCTTTTCATTTCCATATCTATCTATAGTGATTATAATTACAGAATGGACAAAATATATGGACCTTCGAAAAAAATTGCTACTTACCTGAAAGCTAATTACAGGAAAGGTGAAGATGTTATTATAAGTCAAGGAGTAGCTGGAAAATATATTTTCGGGGATGTTGGATTCTATTTGTCAGGTTTTGCTGAATTCATATGTATTCACAGGGAAGATCTGATGCTTATTAACCAGAAGTATTTCCTGAATGAGTTAAGCAAAAAACCTGATATGAAACTGGTTTTTATTTCCCCTCACATAGGTCAATGGAATGAAGAACTTCTTAAAACAGCTATAAGGGAACACATTATCAACAAGAAAAGAATATGGCTATGCGATACAATAAAACTCGGGGATGAAGATCTCTCAAGCCTTTTTAGCTTTTATGAAACAGAATTCGGTTTCAAATTCATTAGGGAAAAAAGCATCAAGGATCACAGTTTCCAGATTTATTTACTTGAGAAACAAATATGAAGAAAGAGTTTCTGTTTTTATTTTTGCTGTTTATTTATAGCTGCTCATCAGATATTCATGTAGAGAAAAATTTAAACTATATTAAAAACAGCAAGGATGAAAGACAAAAGCTTGATATCTATTACAAGCAAGGTTTGAAGAAAGCTCCAGTCCTGATTTTTGCTCATGGTGGAGCATGGAGGTCCGGCAGTAAGGATAATTTCAATGAATTTGCCATGTCTTTTGCAAAAGAAGGTATAATTGTTGTTGTCCCTAACTATAGATTATCTCCTTTGCACAAGCATCCTTCGCAAGTTTCAGATCTGGCAAATTCCTTCAAATGGGTAAGGGACAATATTGCTTCATATGGGGGAAATCCAAACAGGATATTTCTGTCAGGGCATAGTTCAGGAGGACATCTTGTCTCATTATTAGCTCTTGACAGAAGTTATCTTGGAGAGAGAAAAAATGATCCAGCAGCAATAGCTGGAGTTATAGCTATAAGCAGTCCCCTTGAAATATCATTTAGTAGAAGTTCAATAGCACTTGACTGGTATAAGGAAAATTTCGGGGAAGATACATCATGCTGGAAAAATGCGTCTCCTTATCATTATATTAACAGGAATTCTCCAAAATTCCTTTTGATATATGGTGGTAAAGATTATGAGGTTCTTAATCTCATATACAATGATTTCAAGAGAAGGCTTGATTCATTAAATATAGAAAACAGTTTATATATTGCTGAAAAATATGATCATGTAGGGACAATTCTATATGCAAACAAAGGAACTATAAGAAAACAAATTCTTTCTTTTATTCTCAAAGACTGAAAAACTGAAATGCTTATAACAGGCAAGTAATTTTTTTTACAAATACCAACCTCAAAAGCAAGTTTTTCTTGAATTTTTTAATCCTTTTTCAAACACAAGCCATCAATGGATTTTCACGGAATTTATGCTTTGCTTTCAACAACAGGTAAAATAAACTTTGAGAAATGCTCCTTTTTTGATGAAGAAGTGTTAGATGACGGCTTGTTTGCAGGATATAAAAATGTTCAATATTCTGATAAAGAAAAACATATAATAAAGCTGAAAAATGATTGCTATTTGATATACGATCAATTCTCTTTTTCAGATAGTACTTCTTTCCTTAATGAATTGAGACAACTTGAGAGCAAGTCAATTACCTTGAATGAAATAATCAAAAAGAAATCAAGTGACTGGGGAGATTTGTGTATAATATATATAGATATCAGAAACAAGATTGTCTTGCTTGCCCCAGATTTGAGAAATCACTTTCCAATCTTCTATAGAATCGAAAAAGAATTCATTGCATTTTCTACCATACAGTCATTTCTACTCAAATTAGCAGATTGCAATATTGATGAGAATTCTGTTTATGAAAGAATTTGTCTTGGACATAGTTTATGGGATAAAACCTTATTCAAGGAAATAAAGCAGATTCCAGCTTGCTGCTTGACTGTTGTAGAAAAAGGAATATGCAAAACTATAAGATATTTTCCAGAGGAGATAGATAAAATTGAATTTCCTGGATTGGAAATATTCAAAGATACTCTTGAAACTACCATAAAACCTGTTGCAGGAATAGAAGGTAGCAGACTTGCTTTAAGTGGAGGACTAGATTCAAGATTGATACTCGGTTCAATGCTTAACCTGGGTATAAAACCTTCTATCTTCCTGTTCGGTGAAACAAAATCCCCTGATTGCATAATTTCGAAGAAAATTTCAGATAAATATTCTCTGGATCTGCTTCATATTATACCTGATACAAAATTCCTTGAGACATTACCCCAAATAATCATGGAGCATATATCTGAGGGTGAAGGTATATGCGATCTGGATAGCCTCCATTCTCATTTAGTTTATAAGCTTATAAAAGATAAAATACCGGTTTTGATAGAAGGTAATTATATGGGAAATCCCAGAGGAATACTGAATGATTTCTGTAATGGTGCTCTGAGTAATCCCAGGATTTTCATGTCCAATCAGCTTCTCACTAACTACTATCCTTTCTTTAATGAAGATCCTCAAAAAATAAATGATTCATTACTTGAAAATCTTTCTGATATACCAGAATGGGCAGAAAACCTTCCTGATTATTACTACTATGAATTCAACAGAAGGGGTAAAAGAGTCTCAAAGGAGACAGTAATCCAGAGAAATTATCTATCTGCTTTCAATCCCCTTGAAACTCAAGCATTTGCGAAGCAGGTTTTCATGATACCACAGTCAATGTCAAGAAACTCCAGATTTTTCTGGGATCTATTGACAAGTTTAAAAAGTGATCTTTCAATGATTCCACTAGAAAGCCATGGTTTTTATATGCATAATGGGAATAGCAGATTAGAGAATCTGCTTATAAAAGGCTATGATAGACTAAGGATACAATTAGGTTTGAATTCGGCTAGATACCATTCTTTTTCCAGTTCGAAAAATTTCGATACAATAAGACCCTCACTGGAAATCTTGTTAGATGAGATAAAGACTACTCTTCCTTCCCCATTGAAATTCAGCAATTATGTTCTGGAAGATGATGATTATATAGTCCCTCTTCTTCGCTTTGCTTCAATATCACTTTGGTTGGTAAAATATAAAGAGTTTTCTTCGGAGAAATTTTCCAGTCTGGAAAATAGCTTGATTTCAAGGATAAAATGAATATATTTAAAAAGGATTAGGAGATGTCATGATTATTTTACTCCTGATGATTAACTGCTTTATTGCAAAGCTGGATATAGAATATGATACCCGGGATTTTGATGGGAATATGCAGAGAGGAATAAGATTATATCTTGAAAAGGATTGGAAGGCATCTGCTGATTTCTTCAAGGTAGCTCTGATGAACAGACCTGAGAATCCGATTGCCTTGTATTTTGCTGCATGTGCTCATGCAAATCAGAAGAACAGCCAGGAATCTTCCTACTATTTGTTTTTACTCTCCAAACAGGATAACACTCAGTCAAGACAGATTTTGTATTCAGTTTACTGGGATTACGCATTTGATGGCATCAGGAAAACAAATTACTTCAGGAAGGCAATTTCTAATATCAACTCCATCTATACAAATCAAAAACCTGATCCATCAGCTCTTAAAGAATCCAACAGCTATTTCCTTCAGGGAATGAATTCTCTTTCACATTATGAATATGATGAAGCAATAACATATTTCAGATTCAGCATTAGCTACTGGGTTTACAATGAAGCTCCTTATTATTATTCTGCTGTCTGTTATGCAAGACAGGGATTTCCAGATAGAGCTGTTACAGAACTGCAAAAATTATACGTCCTGAAAACTGGTCTTTCATACAGATTTCTTGCAATGCTGCCGAAAGATCCAAATTTTAATGAAATAAGAGATAATATCAAGTTCAAGCAATTCATTCATGCTCTACCTTTCGACTAAAGATGTTAAAAAAAATAACAGTACCTTTTACTACTTGACTTAAAATTAAGTTATTATAAAGGGAGGCTTATGGATATTGGAAAACTCTTCATATTGCTCCTGGCAATCACTTTGCTTTATTCGGAAAAACCTGTTTTAAAAAAACCAATAAATAAATATAACATTGGTAATCTTAAATCAAGCAAGTATTTATTTGATAAACAATCTTATTCCATAAAAATTATTTCATCGTCTTCTTATGGATTGAGTTTTAACATCAAGTTCAATAAGACACCTAGATACAAGGTAACAGGACCAGGTGACTCAGAAATAAAAATGGATGGATTGGATAATATAGAGCAGTTTGGGGAACCTGGCTTACCCTATGCAATAATCAGTTTTGCTGCACCTCATGATGCAAAAATAATACTTAATTATCAAAGCAGTTCTGAAAACGTTATCAATTCTCCTTTCAGATCGAAATCATATACAATGCCCTTGGGAAAACCTCCAATACCTCACATCAAGCATGGAAAAACAGTGCAAATATATAGAGATGCGGTTTTGTATGGGCAGAGAATTGTTCAGTTAATTGTTTTTCCAGTTGAATTCAATCTTGGAAAAAGAGCTGAATTCCATAAGAATGTCGATATAAGAGTCACATTCAGTGGAAATTATAAAAGAACAGGTAACCACCTGTATATAAACAAATTTGCGGAAAACCAGCTTTCAACAATATTGCTTAACTACGAAGAATCTAAAGACTGGAGAAAGATAGAACCTGGAAATCCTGCTGAAGATATTTTTTCAACCTCATCAGTCTGGTACAAGATTACTGTAAGAGATACCATTAAATTCTGCAACCAGAGCGATGATGGTGAAGAAAGATACGGACCAGGTTTATATGGCTATACATATGACAGTCTTATTGATGCAGGATTGCCGGTTGATCAGATTGACTTGAAAAGCCTGAGGATTTATACTTGTACAAGTAATGAACTTGAAAAGCAAGTACCAAATGATACTCTTGATGAAAAGGGAATGGTAGAGATACCAATATATGTAAAAGATAATGGTGACAATAAACTATCAAGAGGAGAATATTTCATTTTCTATGCTCAAACTCCATGGAAACACAAGCTGGAATTCAATAGTACTACCTCAACATGGCAATATAAGCATTATCAAAACCTTTATACGGATGACAACGCATACTGGCTTACCTGGGGAGGAAAAAACGGCAAGAGAATAACCAAAATTGATGGGATACCTAAGGACACTGATATTGATTATCCCAAAAATCATTTTCTTTATCCCATCAAGGAAAAAGAATGGTATGTTTTTATTGGAGATAAAGCCTCATATGATGACTGGTGGACAATAAGACAGTATTCATCTTATAATGTTTCAACATATAAAAGCATATTACGTGGAGTGGAGTCAACAGGCATTGGAACTATTAGAGTTCTTCTTACAAGACACACGCCATCTTTTGTTAGAGGCTTCCCAGATGATAATGAGCTGAAGATAACTTTCAATGGAAAAAGCCTTATAGATACAACATTTTCAAATTCGGAAAACCTGATATCAATGAAATGCAGCAATTTTACTGAAGGCTCGAACGATTTCATCATTGATTTCAAACCATATGCAGGAAGCAAGGAACTAGTTTTTTTCCATTATTTCGAATTGTTTTATCCAAGGCAATTCAAGCCCTATCATGACAGATTAACAGTCTACCTGGACAAGATAGTGACAAACGACAGGTATAAATTGAAATTATCAGGATTCACAGCATCAGACATTTTCCTGTGGAGAATAACTGATCCAAATAATCCAGTTTCAATTGAATATAAAAGAGATGGAAGTTCTTCTTATAATGTAACTTTTTCAGACTCGATGGGTATAATGTATGAACCTCAAAAATATATAGCGTATGAGCTTGATAAAGTCAAAACCCCTATCTCTATAAGTAAATATGATCCAATTCATTTGAGAAACAAGGACTCACAAGCTGATTATTTAATTATATCTCCAGTAGAATTCATGGATTCTTTCAAACCCCTTGTGGATGATTATGCAAAAAAAGGTATCAGGACATTACTTGTTTCTACAGAACAGGTTTTCAATGAATTTGGATGGGGTAAACCAGATGTAGCTGCGATTAGAAATCTTGCATGGTATTCATATCATTTCTGGAAAACAAAGCCTCAAGCAATTCTTCTAGGTGGAAGCGGAAATGCAAATTACAAAAACCATCTGAAGATGGACAGACCTAACAGGATACTGGTTTATGAAGAACCAGGATATGCTGGTACCGAGATTATCTGTTTTGATGATTGGTTTGGTTATATAGAACCTTCAGAACAATACTCATATTCTTTCCTTACAGTTCCTATCGGAAGAATACCGGCAGAAACTGAAGACGAACTCAAAACCATAATAAAGAAGACTATTCAATATAATAAGACTGGTTTTGAACAATATGGAAGCTGGTCTAATACTACCGTTTTTACAGCAGATGACTTCAAGAAAACAGGTGAGGAAGATTCTACAAGAGCTGAAACAGAACATACAAAAGATACTGAATCAATTGCAGAAATTTATACTCCAAAAGGATTTTTCATAAGAAAGGTCTATGAAACAGAATATCCGCTTATTCAGGGGCAGAAACCTGGTGCTAATGCTGATTTGCTTGAAATACTCAATAGAGGTGTTACTCTATGGACATATCTTGGTCATGGTGGCCCAAATGCAATGGCTCATGAAAAGATTTTCAAATTCGATGATGTTGCAAAAATGCAAAACAATAATAAATTGTCATTTTTCTATGGAGGTTCCTGCCAGATTAGTGAATTCGACTTTCTTGTTAGACGCTCTCTTGGTGGTGAACTGGTGAGAAAAGATAATGGTGGATGCATTGCCACGCTGGCAGCAACAAGAGGAACTGGGTCAGGAGGCAATTTCAGTTTGATAAGGAATATTCTGACTTATGTTTTTAATACCAGCAATGATAATTCGATGTGTCAGCTTGTTGCTATGGGTAAGAACGAATCTGGAAATTCATATAACACAAAAGTCTATGTTTTCTTTGGTGATGCTATGACGAAACTTCTTTATCCAAAACCAAACCTTATTCTTATTCAAATTCCTGATACTCTGTACGAAGGAAAAAGATATGAAATCAAGGGACATATGCCTGGCAAGCAATCAGGATTCGCATATCTGGAAATATATGATTCAGTAAGAAAGCGTCATTATACTGAACTGGGACTGAGTGTTGATTATTATCTTCCAAGAACTAATATATACAGAGGATTTGTAAACCTGAATAACAATGGCGAGTTCACTGCTCCATTCTATGTTCCATATGGCATAAATCCAGGTCCTGCAGCCAAGGCAGTTGTTGCAGGAATTCAGAATATTGAACAAGCTTCAGCTTTCAAGGACAGTATCCTGCTTCTTACGAATGATTCATCGCCATCAGATACAGTTCCACCTTTAATGAGATTTGTAAGAAATGGGCAAACCTTAAGGGATGGAGACAAAGTGTCATCAAATTTTGTCCTCGAAGCAATACTTGAAGATCCATCAGGATTGAATATAACAAGACTCCCAGGAAAGCAGATGCTTCTAACCATAGATGATAACAGACAAAACAGGTATGATATAACTGATTATTTCTCATATGATTTTGATAGTTTCACCAAAGGCAAGATCAGCTATTCACTTTCGCTGGAACCTGGAAAACATATCTTAAATCTCAGGGCATTTGATTCAATGGGTAATGAATCCAACATCACGGTAACATTAGAAGCTGTAGCTGATCAAAACCTGAGTATCAGCTCACTCCTTAATTATCCAAATCCAGTTAGAAATAATAATACATATTTCACTTTTTCACTCAGTCATGATTCCGATTTGGAGATAACTATCCTTACGATAAAAGGACGCCCAATCCATACTCTGAAAGCAAGAGGCAAAAGCGGTTATAATCAAATCAGCTGGAATTGCAGGGATAAGCAAGGTGATTCAATAGGAAATGGTGTTTATTTTTATAAATTGAAGGCAAAGGGGAATAATGGAGAGGCAACATCTATTGGCAAACTCATTATAGCCCAATAAATCAGGAGGTAAAAAAGTGGCAATGATGAAAGCAGTCAGGAAAATGAAGAGAGAAAGAGGAGCTGAACTAGTTCAGGTTCCAGTTCCAACAATCAAACCTCATGAAGTACTTGTAAAAGTGAGAGCTACTTCCATCTGTGGAACAGACGTTTCCATTTATGACTGGAATGCATGGGCAGAAAACAGGATAAGGAATGTTCCACAAACAATGGGACATGAATTTGCAGGAGATGTTGTTGAAACAGGTTCAGCAGTAAGAAGAATAAAGGTCGGTGATTATATTTCAGCTGAAACTCATATTCCATGCTTCAATTGTCCCCCATGTCTCAACAGGCAATTCCATATCTGTTCGAATCTTGTGATACTTGGAGTTGATGGAGATGGATGTTTTGCAGAATATGCAGCAATACCGGAGGATGTTTGCTGGGTAAATGAGAAGAGCATTCCACCTGAATTCGCATGTGTTCAGGAACCTTTGGGGAATGCTACCTATACTGTCTGCGTTGAACCAGTAGTAGGAAAAAGTGTCATAATCTTCGGTGATGGTCCAACAGGCTTGTTCGCGACAGGAGTGGCAAGAGTTGCAGGTGCATCATTGGTAGCAACTATAGGAAGACACAATTTCAGGCTTGACATTGCAAAAAAAATGGGTGCTGATCTTGCCTTGAATGAAAAGGAACTGGGATTGGATGGAGTTGAAAAGGCTATAAGAGACGCTCTTTCGGCCAAATTTTATGATGGCAAATATGGAGCAGACGTAGTTCTGGATATGGTTGGAACCGAAGAAGGCATAGCACTTGGATTGAAGCTTGTACGCAAAGGTGGGCGTTTCTCAGCATTTGGTGTTGCCAAGAAGCTCCAGATACCTTTCGATTACAATAATGGCATTGTTTTCAAGGGAGTTGATATCAGGGGTATTAATGGAAGAATCATGTATGACACATGGTATACTGTAAAGAACCTTCTTGCTTCAGGCAGATTGAACATAGAACCAGTTGTAACTCACAAGCTTCCGCTTGATGAATTCGAAAAAGGTTTTGCCCTCATGATGGACAGACCTAAAGTATCAGGCAAGGTAGTTTTCATGTTATAAAAACGGGGGAGTTATTCTTCCCCGCTTTCTTCATACTATAGATTCTAATGTCCTGTTTAACACTTCTTGATTGAATTCTTATATAATAGTCTATCTTGTCTTCAGTATCCTCTTTGCTTTCTTTCCTGTCTTCACAATATAAATCCCTTCTCTCCATCTGCTTGTATCAAGAGAATGCTTCCCTTTATCCAGTTTCGCAACCAAATGTCCGGTAAGTGAATAAATTGCTCCTGATGAGGGAAGTGAAAGCGAAAGTCTTTCTGTAAAAGGATTGGGAGAAACTGAGAATTTTCTATCAGGAATATGAGAAGCTGTTTTAGTTTCCTTGAAGCTTGTATAACCATAAGTCTCTATTGCGTGAATATGAAAATCACAGCTTCCAATAAATGCCATTCCATTTGAAACACATGGTGAAGAGAAAATCAAGCTATCAGTTAAATATCTCCATTTCAGAGTGCCATCAGAAGCATCAAATGCATAAAGATAATGATCACAACTTCCAACATAGACAATTCCATCCGAGACACAAGGTGACGAAAAAACCACATTTTGTGTTCCATATTTCCATTTCAAGGATCCATCAATTACTCTAACTGCATACAAGAAATCATCTTTGCTACCCACAAAAACTGTTTCATCTGAAGTGCAGGGAGATGACTCAACCCAGTTGATTGTTTTAAATCGCCATTTCATTGACCCACTCATGGAATTTATTGCATAAAGATAAGTATCGTGACATCCTATATATACTACTCTGTCAAGAACACAAGGGGATGAAACGAACTCATCATTCGCATGGTAAAACCATAAACGTCTCCCATCTTCGCTATACAACGCGTAAATATTCATGTAACTTCCTACAAAAGCAATTCCATCTGATACACAAGGTGATGAATAAACACCACTGGCAGTATAATAACTCCACTTGAGTGTTCCGTCTGAAGCATATATAGCATAGAGATAATTATTACTTGCTATGAAAACAACTCCATCCGTGACAGAAGGTGAGGAATAAACTCTATCACTTAACTTATATCTCCATTTCAAGCCTCCATCTAAG
Organism: Candidatus Coatesiibacteriota bacterium; assembly: GCA_016927185.1. Taxonomy (GTDB): domain Bacteria; phylum JAFGND01; class JAFGND01; order JAFGND01; family JAFGND01; genus JAFGND01. Next base: position 20,907 of record JAFGND010000099.1, on the reverse strand, counting down.
GCATTTATTGCATAAAGATTGGTATCATGACTTCCAACAAAAACCACTCCTTTATGAATGCAAGGAGATGATTGAATCCAGTTTCCAGTAGTATATTTCCATTTCAAAGTTCCATTTATGATATTTAATGCATAAAGATTGGAATCATTGCTACCGATATAGACAACTCCATCAGAGACACAAGGTGAAGATTGGACATAATCAGCTGTTTTATACTTCCAAATCATATCTCCTGGAGCTGATAAAAGCGAACCAGAGAATAATAAAAACAGGAATAGCAAAAAGATCTTCAAAACACCCTCCTTTAATGCTTGATAAACTTCACCACCTTCTTGAATTCATTCCCTGCTTTCACAATATAAACTCCTTCTCTCCATCTGGATGTATCAAGAGAATGTTTCCTTTTATCCAGTTTCACAACCAATTGGCCGGTAAGTGAATAAATTACTCCTGATGTGGGAAGTGAGAGTGAGAGTCTGTCAGTAAAAGGATTTGGGGAAACTGAGAAGGATTTGGCTGGAATATATGAAACTGATTTGTTATCTTTGAAACCTTTGTAACCATAGGTTTCAATTGCATAAAGGTAAGTATCATTACTTCCTATATAAACAACTCCATTTGAGACAGAAGGCGATGATTGGGTGGAATTCCCTGTTTTATAGTTCCATTTCAAAATACCATCCGAGCTGTTTACTGCATAAACATAGGTATCCCAGCCTCCAACATATACCACGCCATCTGAAACATAAGGAGAGGATAAGACGCGGTCATTTGTCTTATACGCCCATCTAAAAGTCCCTCCTGAAGTATTTATTGCATAAAGATAAAAATCATCGCTTCCAACAAAAACTACCCCATCTGAAACACAAGGTGAAGAGTAAATATCATGATTAGTTCTGAATCTCCATTTAAGCGTACCATCCGAGCTGTTTATTGCATAGAGATAATAATCACAACTTCCAACGAATACAATTCCCTCCGAAATACAAGGAGAAGAAACAATCCAGTTTCCTGTTTTATACCTCCATTTAAGTAGTCCATCCGAAATCTTTATTGCATATATGTAATTATCATTACTGCCTACATAAACTGTACCATCTGATATCAGGGGAGAAGATATAACATACCCTTCTGTTTTGTATTTTCCATATAATGTACCGTTATAAGAGTTTAATGTGTAGAGGAAAGTATCATTACATCCAAAATAAACAGCTCCACTTGAAACTTCAGGTGTTGAGTAAATATAGTCACCTGTTTGATATCTCCAGATGAAATTTCCTGTTGAGCTGCTTACAGCATTCAGATATATCCATTCCCCAAAATATACTGTTCCTTCCGAGATATTAGCTGAAGAAGAAATGCGATTGGTAGTATTATATCTCCATTTTAGAGAACCGTCTGTACTATTAAGTGCATATAGATAATTATCATCACTTCCGAAATATACTGTTCCTTCCGAGATATAAGGTGAACTGAGAATAGCATTCCCTGTTTTATATCTCCATAATAAATCTCCAGGAGCTGAGAGAAGCAAATCCGGGATCAAGAACGAAATTATTAATATAAGCTTTTTCATAATTACCTCCTTAAGTATAATTATGATACTGCCTTTTTTATTAATTTCACTTTACGATTGATAATATTTAATGTCAAGAAGTTTGTTAATGAAGTATTAGTTTGCTTTTTGGCTGCTTTCTTTCCAATGGCATAACTGTTCTTATGTTAAGAATTAGAGCTGATTTCTTTGACAGTTTTATTTCAGCATCTGCCAGATGGTTCTTATTATTATCTTCAAATCAAAAAGAACAGACCAGTTTTCGATATAGTAAATGTCATATCTCACACGTTCCTCTATTGAAGTGTCTCCACGCAGACCATTTACCTGAGCCCATCCTGTCATTCCGCTTTTTATCATGTGCCTGTAAATGTATCTTGGAATGCTCTTCTTGAATTTCTCAATAAAATAAGGTTGTTCAGGTCTCGGACCTACAAGACTCATATCAGCTTTCAATACATTGAAAAACTGGGGGATCTCATCAAGACTTGTCTTGCGGAGAAATTTCCCAATCCATGTCTGTCTTTGATCATCCTTTGTAGACCACACCGGACCTTCCCTCTCAGCATCCTTAATCATAGTCCTGAATTTATATATAGTGAATGTTTTCTCATCCAGACCTGCTCTTTCCTGCCTGAAAAAAACTGGCAATCCTGATGTAATCCAGACCAGAAGCGATATTACAATCATGAAAGGGGAAAAAATTATAATCCCGAAAATTGAACCAGCTATATCCATGCACCTCTTCAGGAAAACTCCGGTTGCATCCAGTCTTGGTTCAACACGCAATATTGCTACGCCTCTGGATTGATACGGTTGTCCATGAGCAAGAAAAATCGATATAGAATCAGGAATTAGCTGGTATGAAATCTTCAATATCTGGCAATCATCAAGCAATCTCTCAAAATCATCCTTGCTTGATGGGGGATAAATTATAAGCACCTCTTTTATCTCCCACTTCCCCGCAATTTCCTTGAAGTCTGCTGCATTCCCCAAAAATCTTGCATCTGGTGGAACTGCATCAAATGTAATTATGCCAACAAGATTGAGTGAAGCATCTTTCTGCTTCAACCTTTCATAAACAAGAGGTGATAAATCAGTAGAACCAACCAAAGCACATCTGGGCTTTTTCGTGCTGAAAAGATAATGCTTGAGTTTGATATTGAGAACTGATAATCCGATGATTTGCAAGGGATAAAGTAAAAGCAGAAAAATCCTAGAGAATGCGTCTGGTTTAATAAAGAAAGTCAGTATTATTGCTGAAAAAAAACCTAATGATGCCCCAACGAAAACCTGTTCTCCAACCCCTTTTGGAAATTTCAGTCCCTTCCTTGTTATGTAAGCAGATGTAATTAATGAAATGAAAAAAGCCAAATTTGCATACTGCCACAAGACTGGAGGAAATTTTTCTATTTCAAAAAAACCGCTTTTGAATCTGATATAATAGCTTATGCTGCATAAAATTAAATTGGCTATAAAATTTATTATAAACAAGTAAGGAGATCTAAGCATAATCAAAATGCATTGAAGAGAACTCCGAAGGAGATTTGAGCATTGAAATAAAAAGACTGCTCTTCTTCTCCCAGAGATACAAGCACAATCCTGGTATCCTGAACTCCCGTAATTTTATTAGCAACATAGAACCTGTTGCTCTGTCCCAGATGAAAACCAAACTTGCTCCATGAAGTCTCCTTCTGTTTGTATTCATCTGGTGCATCATCAGGATAAGTTCTCTTCATATTGTGAAATCCAAATCCAAAAGTCCACATGCTTTTTCCCTTACCGAAACTCAAATCAGTAAGTACTGCAATATCATGGAAATTCGCAGGATCACTGAATTCGATAAGGAAACCCGGAGCTAGCCTGAAATAATGTATTTCAGCACCAGCTCTCAGCCAGTTTCCAGCAATGGGATATTCAACTCTTGGTCCAAATCCCAGTCCAAGGCCATCTGGTGAATCTGGAAAACCCATGAAACCAATACACAATACTCCTCCTACTTCTCCCTTGCCTCCAGAGAGACATGCAGAGAATATGAATAGTATTATGAAAATTACTGATATTCTCATTTCCATTTCTTGACTGGATATGGTGCAGGACCGAATTTCCTGGACATGACAACTCCAATTATCTGGTTATCAACAGGATGATTTGCCCCTGACAGGAGAGGATATTTGAAATTAGCTTTCAAACTTAATCCCACTCCCATCTCGAAATCTATGCTTGGATTAATGTATATTACTTTCCTTCCATCCATATCAATATTCTTGAAACTCTCTTCCTCTACCAATCTTCCATTTTCATAAGTCATTCTTTCTCCATTAATTCTTGTATTGAAGCCAAAGAAACCAGTCAGTTTTACGGCTCCCCATATTTTGGGGGTTAATAGTGCCTTAGGTCCAACACTGAAATGGAATTCATTTCCAGGTCTCAAGTCTTTCAGTCTTTCCTCCACCTTGTAATTGACAATAGAATCCCCTCCACTGTAAGCTTCAAGAGTGTCTGTCCAGGAATTAGACCAGACATAGTCAGAAAAAGTCTTTCTTGCTCTCAATCTGAGACCTGCAGCTATTTCCAAAACCAGCGGATCTACTCCACTTTTATGTCTTTGAATTGGTATGCTTGATAAAACTCCCAGATCAAAATCCCACTGTCCATCACCTGTTGGTGGATTAGCATCTCGGTCAATCTCTCGCTCATTATTCCAGTCTCTTGGTCTGTAATAATCCTGCCAAGTACCTGTTGGTGCTTTTATTCCAAGCCTGAGAATAACAGAAGGATCAGGCATCATCAATGCATTTCCATAAAGCCAGATATCACCTATGCTGAAGCTTGATAAGTTGTTTGCATCCTGGGGAACAATTGTTTTGTATACAACAGGAGTAATTATGCCTATCTTCCAGGCCGAAGTTGGGCAATAAGACAAATCAGCATAAAAATTATATGAACTGTAATCTGCAGTTCCAAATCTTCCCCTTTCCCTGTTCATACCATAAACAAAAGAGGAATCAATCTTTGTACCTTCTTTGTCATACCATTGAGAAGTCCAGGAATAATTGAAACCAATATTTGCAGTCATGCTCTTGCGAGCTCTTCTGAAGAATTTTGTTTCATAATCATAGTAAAGAGGATCAAAAGTTGAAAGATCATCATATTGTGGTAATAACTGGAAAGGATATTCAGCAGATCTGCCAAATAAAAGTCCGGCATAAAAAACCAAAAATAACAAGTAAGAAAATCTCATATATAACTCCTTCTCTTTTAGCAATAAAAAATCTGCTGATTCAGGTTGATTTTAGTCAAGAAGAAAGCTGGGGTAAGTTCATACTTACCCCTAAATATTAAAATCTGGGATTAAGCGAGATAACAAATCTTGCTCTAACTCCACCTAAATCACCAGTCTTAAGATTGTATTTATGACCATTGCTTTCTATGCTGAACTCTTTGCTGCTTACCGGTTTCATGTAACTGAACTCTGTTCCAACTGATAATCCATTCATTAGCCTTGATTTCAGCATTACATAAGGTTCTACAAAAGGACTGAAAGATGCCTTGAGGAACTCTATATCCTTCTTGCCGCCGTTCCATATTACTGAATAACCAATTGCAATACCAGCTCTTGTTCCAACTGATGATTCTACGGGGATTTTCAGGACTCTTGGAAAAATATACTGAGGACCAGTTCCAATCATTACCTGACCTAATGAATAATCACCAATATTCTGCCCTTCCCAGTGGATCAGGCTTCTCAATCTGACATTATCTCCCATCAATATTTGATAAGGAGCAATTCCAGCATTTATTGAATAATCAAATGGCATTTCAATCCCGTATAAATCATTCTGTTTTCTTGCTTCAGTGCTGATCATCTGTCCAGCCCCTAAAAGTATGTCAAAACCCCAGTTATTTGATATCAAATTGGGTTTGTTTACAGTAGCTTTTGAATTTGGGGTTTTGTTTATTATGTTTCCCAGGGATTTGTTAGGAATAACATTACTGGCAGGAAGAACATAACTAGGAGGCTTGATTGGGGTTGAAGAAGGAGTATTCCTTGAATCTTTATAATTCTCATCTTTCCTAGGACCCACTTTTGGAGAATCTTTTATTTTCTTATTATCAAGATTCTTGTTTGGCTTTGGATTCAAGTTCTTATTATCTGGTTTCTTCTTTGTATCAAGATTAAGTTTACCTTTATTGCCTGGATTTGGTTTCAATGTCTTCTTGTCAGGCTTGTTTGTTTTCAAGTTGACTTTCTTATTATCAGTTGGTTTCTTGTTATTTTTATTTAATTCGCTTTTCGCTTTCTTTTCTTTTTCAAGATTTCTCTTTTCCGGTTTCTTTATTTGTTTTGTTTTATCATCAGGTTTGTTTTTATTTATTTTTTTAACATCTCTTTCAATCTTTGTTTTTTTTATGTCTGTTTTTACTTTCTTGTTTAAGGTTTTTGAAAAGTTCTTGTAATTTCTTTTTACATCCTCTTTCTTCTTCTTCAGGTTGTTTTTTGCTTTTTCTTTAACCTGCTTCTTCTTGTCAATAATCTTAGGCTTTTTGGTTTTTTCATTCTTTTTTACTTCCTTGTCCTTTTTGGTTTTCTTCTTTTCAGTTTTTTTCTTTGCATCTACTTTTTTCTCTTCTTTTTTATTCTTGTCCTTCTTTTTGAGAAAACCGAAAATTGATGCATCTAGTGAACCAATAAAAAAAACTAACAAGACCATTAAAACGAGCTTTTTCATATGCAGCCTCCTTTTTGGGGCCGATTTCCCTTACCTTGTAATAACGGACATTGCTTTTTTTTTCCCAGATAATTTTATTTTCTTATGATAGCAAGTTTTCCCTTTACTCTGGTATTCTCTTGCTCAATGATATATATATATATACCTGAAGAAATGCTTTCTGGAACTAACCATTCAAGTGCATAAGTTCTATGATCTGTTTCCACAAATCTTGTTTCAGTATTAACCTTTCTCCCGCTTATTGTCCATATGTATAATTTTGCATTCTGGTTCAATTTGTCAAAAAAGATACTCTTGTTTGAACTTTTATAATACAAAGGATTTGGATAACAATCAACCTGAGTCAATTGTCTCGGGAGGTCTGGAGGAAGGGTGTAAAACCATAATCCGCAAGCTGTTGCAAATATCATTCTCTCATTTTCCTTATCAGCTATTATCTGATAAACATACGGACTTGATGCTGCGTTTCCTATCTGCAAGTTTGTCCATTTTCCATCTGAAGAATATTCAATAATTCCTCCAAATTTTGAACCAATCCACTTGTTACCTTTCCAGTCAACACACACTGCAGAGAAATTATCTATTTCCAGTTCAGCAACACTGGATTTATTATAGACTGTTATATCACCATTAATGAATTTGCATAATCCACTTCCTGTTGCTATCCAGGCAATATTCCCTTCAAAAGCGAAATCAGCAATATCAGTGCTTGGGATTCCATCATTATTATTATAGATTTTCCATTCATTTCCATCAAAAACCCTGAAGTAATAGTTATATATACTTGCAAAATGATGATTCTCAGGACTTCTTTTATATACTGTCATTTTCGTATTATCGGTTTCTCCAAGCTGTGACCATGTTTTTGAGTTCATGTCCCATTTGAATACGCCACCTCTCTCCGTTCTCCATCCATATGAAGAAACAAACATTTCCCTGGATGTTCCTCGCTGAACTCCAGTCAATGTCCATTCCTTGGTTTTCCAGACTGGATCTTCAGACCATTTGAAGTTCTTCCAGTAATCATCAGCTTTCAAATCCTGATCCAGTACACTTAAATATCTTGAATAAAGAGGCAACCAGATATAACCATTTTCATCTTCATCTATACCCATAACGCAATTATCTATTAATTCACCACTTTCCTTGCTAAGATGCTTCCATTCATTTCCTATTAATATAGATACTCCCCAATCACCTGTCTGTCTTGTTCCAGGCTTCATTCCACCTGCCACCCATATCCTCTTCCTGCTATCAAGAAAAACACTTGTGATGACATTGTTTTTCATTTCTGAAGGTTGTTGCGAAACCCAGCCAGTTGAAGTCTTCTGAAACACACCTTTATCTTCTGTTCCAACCCATATTTTTCCGTTCACAAAGAGTAAATCCTTGATTTTCTTGTCAGGCAGATCTTTCTCTATTTCAATCCATTCTGGTTTTTCCCACTTGAACAATCCTTTATCACTTCCAAGGTAAAGTATATCATCTATTCTCTTTATAAAATAGACAGTTAAACTATCAGGTAATCCTTCCCTGCTTTCCTGCCATGTATTTCCTTCCCCATCAAATTTATATATATATGGATACATTGATACAGGTAAAGCCCATAAAGATGAATCTTGAGATGTTGCAATTGAGACTATTGGTTTCTCTGGCAAATTACTGTTTGAATAGTCATAATGTGACCATTCTCCATCTTGATAACAACTTATTACTCCGTAAGTCCCGAAGTATATCTTACCTGAATTGCTATCATAAAAAACTGATGAAATTGTACTGTTCTTTAATCCATTTGTCTCGTCAAAATTCCTTATATGCTTACTATCCTTGAATTGCGCTACTCCCTTGTCAGTTCCAACCCAAATATTATTCTCATCAGTTCCTATGCATAATATCTCATTAGAAGGTAATCCTTCAAATGTCGTGAAATAATACCAAATGTTATTTTGGGGATCATAAACAGATAAGCCGCTATCTTCTGAACCGAAATACAATAGACCATTCTTATCAATATTGCAAGCATTTACCCGGGTTACAAGAAGCCCTTCCAGACTTGTTATCTTTGTTTTTTTATTTGTTGTTAGATCTATGCTAAGTACTCCTCCAGAGCTTCCTGTCCATACCTTATTATTGGAATACATAAGACCAACAACATTGCTAGTGCTAGTGAATACCTGCCAGTCTTCTGAAAAAAGATATACTGGAATCAGAAAAACAAGTATTAAAAGGAATTTCATTACTGCCCCTTCTCTATAATAGCTATGAACTGGAAGAGGTTATAAATGTCACTATCTTGTCAAGAATTTACTTAAAGCCAGCAAGATGGTTTCTGTTAACTCTAAATCTATGATATACATATTCTGCCCCAAAATAACAAGCATGATAATCTACTTTGTTTACCTTCAGACTTTATTTACTAACTCCTCCTTGAACTTAACTGCAACTTGCTGGGACCTGTTAATGAAGTTTCATTTTTCTGGACTTGACAAACCTGAATTTTCTCTATATATTTAACTTGATTGAGAAAGGTTTTCCTGAAATACTTTCCTTGACAAAAATAACAGGTAAATAATGGCAATTTAAAGATATAATTTATGTATACATTTCTGTCAATACCAATAATACTGTTCTCAGTGGTTCTGCATGAAGCATCACACGGCTATATGGCTTACTGGCTAGGTGATGATACCGCTAAAAATGCAGGAAGACTGACCTTGAATCCTATACCTCATATTGACATTTTTGGAACGATTATTCTTCCAGGTATATTGCTTCTGATGGGGCTGCCAGTGTTTGGATGGGCAAAACCGGTTCCTTTCAATCCTGCCAATTTAAGAAATCCAAGAAGAGATTCTATGTGGATAGCAATGGCAGGACCTGGCTCTAATCTACTTCTTATCATGACATGCATTTTGCTTGCCAAATTGCTTGGAAACAATCTGATTTATGTAGCTATAATGAAAAGTCAGGGACTAAATATAGGTATTATTCCTTCTGTTCTATTCGCAGGATATATGATAAATCTTGTCTTGATGACATTCAATTTGATACCATTACCCCCTCTTGACGGCTCAAAAATACTTATGGGCTTGCTTCCAGTTGATCTTGCTTATAATTTCTCCAGGATAGAGCGTTTTGCTCCTTTTTTGTTGATTGCTCTTTTATGGTTTGGGAGCGGTTTTTTAAATATGCTATTCAATCTCGTTAACAGGATATTTCTAAGGATCTTCTTTTAGATAAAGCGAGGTATGAAAACCTCGCTATTTCAGTTCTTATTCTGATTTTTCAAAGGATTATAAAGTATCTTCCTCATGGAAGATTTTTCATTTGTTAATAGCTGATAATAATAATTTATGATTGCCGGATGTATAACTACTCTCTCATTCGGTCTTATTATAAATGATCTGGCTATTCTCATGAAGTCTTCTTTCTTGATAGGCTTGAAAAATGCTGGATGAATGACTATCTTCTTGTTAGCCAGACTGTTAAATGGAACAGGTTTGATTTTTATTCCTTTGAGATGGGAATACGGTTTAGCATTTAATATGCTAACAGGTTTAACAATTTTCTTGGATTTTACATTAAGAGAGTCCTCCTCAATAGCCGAATACGATCTTGCAAAAATAGAGGATACAAATACAATCAGAAAGAAAAGGGTTATCAGCAATTTCATTTTAACCTCCTGAAAAACATTTCTTATATTAGACGGTAAATATTCTATCTCTTGTCAAGAAAAAAATTACTTGCATAAAACCTGAATGTTTGGAAGCGGGATTTTTCAATTATGGTGAAAAAGAAAAAAATACTGTCTAAAGATAATTTGAACCAAATCAAGGACTTTTCAGATCCTCTCTCTAGTATTGAAGACTGGAAAATTGCTGCTATAATAATAATATTCATGCTCATCTTGATGCTTGTATTCTTCAGGAGTTTCATATTTGATAAAGATGCAATGCTTTATGGAACTGATGTACAATCACAAGCTTATCAAAGCAGATTATTTGCCAAAAATGGTTTGCTGCACAATGGTGAAATTCCCAGATGGAATCCATATATATATAGCGGATTACCCTTTATAGAAATTCTTCCCTATGACGTTTATTATCCTTTCAGTCTCTTGTATTATTTCATGCCAATGCACAGAGCAATTGGATGGAGATGGTTAATTCATATTCCGCTTGCAGCTCTTTTCATGTTCCTCTTCCTGAGAGTTATGGGCAGAAGCAAATTCTCATCCATCTTTGGAGCGATCGCCTTCTCGCTTACAGGTACAATTCTGGGATACTTGTTCGGTGGACATGATGGAAGAGCATATGTGGTAGTATGGACTCCTCTCGTTTTTTACTTTGCAAAGAAAGCATTAGACAACAGGAAATTGAAATATTTCATAGGAATGGGAGTTTCTATAGCAATGCAGATTGTTACTCCTCATATTCAAATGATGTATTTTTCATGTCTCGCTCTTTCAGCATTTATTCTCCATAATCTGATTGGTCGAATTATCAGAAAAGAAATGGATAAAAAGGATTTTGCGAATTATATTATGCTTTTTATTCTGGCTGTTATAATTGCTGCATCTTTAGGTATGGCTCAGCTTCTTCCCACAACTACCTTCCTGAAGTTCTCAGACAGGGCAGAGGGAGAAACAGGTTATGATTTTGCTTCAAGCTGGGCAATGCCTCCTCAGGAAGCAATATCATTGATTATACCTGATTTCTCGGGACTTGTATTCAATTACTGGGGAACAAATCAGTTCAGGCTTCATACCGAATATGCAGGGATTGTCGTATTGTTTCTTGCCTTGATTTCAATAATATTGAAAAGGGATTCAGAGAACTGGTTCTGGTCAATACTTGCTGCAGTTGGCTTGTTATTCTGCATGGGTGCTTCCACTCCAGTTCACAAGCTGATTTACAATATCGTCCCAATGATAGGAAAATTCAGGGGACCTTCAATGATGATGTTCATAGTCTCAATGTCTTTCGTAATTCTATCTACAAAAACACTAGACATGCTTTTTGTAGAAAGGAAACAACAAAACGAAAAAACCTTCAAATATGCAGTTATTACAGTTCTCGGTATATTTGTCCTGTTCTGGCTGCTTTCCGAGACAAGCAGAGACTTTATGTTGTCAATATGGCAAAGCACATTATATGGAGACAAATTAGGATCAGCCAACAAGGCAAGAATGATTCAGAATTATCCCAATTATCTTGATGGCTATCGCTATGTCGGGATAATACTCATTGCTTCTTTTTATCTCATTCTTCATGTTTTCAAAAAGCTGCTTAGAGAAACACTTTCTCCCAGAACGTATATTTTATGTTTATCTTCAATTGTCTTACTGACAGTTTTTGATTTATTCAGGGTTGATAATTATTTCCTGTTAGCTCCCAATAAGCAGAAGACTGGATATACAGAAAAGGTTGTAAATATTAGCGAATATTACAAACCTGATTCTGGCATCAAATTCATGACAATGGATAATTCATTTTACAGGGTTTTTCCATTACCTCAGCCATTAAGAGGCATTTACGGTCCTAACGATCTCATGCTTTATTCTATAAGAACAATAAATGGAAGCCAGAATTTCAGACTGCTATGGTACAAGGAATTGGTGGATCTTGAACCTAGTTTCTTAAGGGATGTAGCAATCGGCAAAATTCCCCCAAAGATAAATCCTAATATCTGGAAAATTCTTGGTGTAAAATACCTTACAACAAGGCAACCCTTAAATGAAGTCTGGGGTTTGTCCAGGGAAGAACAGCAAAGCAACCGTATGAACATAACAAACAAGATGATAATCGGTAATCCACAAAACTTAAGGCTTGTATATGCAAATCAGAGAGAGTATATTTATATTTACCAATTTACTGATGCTTTTCAACATTATTTCTGCACAAACATTGCAAAACCTTCAACAAGAGAAGAAGCATTAAATGAGCTTGTAAAAGCTTCCACCAATCCTTCTGATGTATCATTTGTTGAGGATTATCAGGAGGAGAAAAAATCGAAGAATCTGAGTGACATTAAACTATTATCCTGTTACGAAACGCCAGGTAAATTCAGTCTGGAAATATTTACAAGAAGTGACGTATTCCTTATCCAGAGTGAGATATGGCATCCTTACTGGAAAGCATACATTGATGGAAAGGAAACGAAAATCTACAGAACCGATGCTTTCCTCAGGGGACTGGATATACCTTCTGGAAAACATAAGATTGATATCTTGTATAAGAGCACGCAAGTAGAAATAAGCCAGATTATTTCCTTCCTTGCATTGATTATTGTGACAGTTTCCCTTGTAATCCTGTATTTAGTGGAAAGGAAGAATTTGAAAGGAAAAAATGATAGCTATAGTAGTACCAACATATAATGAAAGAGCAAATATCGAACTTTTATACAACAAGATAAAAAGCATAATCCCGGATGATTTCATTTTTCTTGTTGTTGATGATAATTCTATGGACGGAACAAGAGAATTTCTTGAAGAACTTGGACAGAAAAACAATAGAGTCAGATTGCTATCAAGACCTAAAAAAGCTGGTCTTGGTTCAGCTTACAGAGATGGATTCAGCCAAATACTCAAGGAAAATCCTGACTATATAGTGCAAATGGATGCAGACCTGTCACATGATCCGGAAAAAATTCCTGAGATGCTTGCTGAAATTGAAAAAGGGGTTGATCTGGTGATTGGAAGCAGGTATATAACGGGGATAAATGTTATCAACTGGCCGATGTCTAGACTGCTTCTTTCATGGACAGCAAATCATTATGCCAGAATTATAACAGGACTGAGACCTGTTATTCATGATGTTACTGGAGGATTCAAGATTTTCAAGAGAGAAGTTCTTCAGAGTTTCGATTTTGCCAGAATGAAATCAGATGGATATTCATTTCAGATAGAGATGAATTTCATGGTCTGGAAAAAGGGATTCAAGATAAAGGAAATACCCATAATTTTCATTGACAGGCATTCAGGGACAAGCAAGATGAGTAAACGCATAGTCTGGGAAGCGTTATGGATGGTATGGCGATTACGTTTTAAATCAATATTCGGTCGGATTAAATAAATCTCTCAAATCTGTCACCTTTAGCTTTGCATATTGGACAGATTTCAGGAGGGTTGTCCCTTCCGCAAAGATAACCACAAACCTTGCATCTCCAGACAGGTTTTGATAATTCACCCTTGATTGAATTATCTCTGTTTTTCCTGTTTTTTCGCTCTTCTCTTGAAGGTCTTCTTTCAGGTATCGGCTCAGGTAACTTTTCTTTCCTGAAAATCTTTGACGATACGAATAATCCACAAAAGCAAGCATCATAATCAACAATATCTGCATCCCTGTAATCACAAGGGCATATTATATCAAGATCATCTTCCTTGTTTCTTGATGATAATCTGCATGGGCAATTCATGTATCCATATCTTTTTTCATTTATAAGAAGAGATCTAATCAAATCCTCTGTGAATTCCCTGTCAGGATTAAGGAAATAGCCCATTTCTCTTGATTCTTTTTCCATTCTGGAAAATAAATCATCAATCTCCTTCTGTGTCACTTCAATCTCTTCTCTCATTTTGTCTCCAGGATACTCTTTATATCATTTTCTTTGTAACCAATAATACATTTGCTTTTATCTATTACAACTGTCGGAAAAGAAAAATCAGGACTGAATTTTTTCATGTCATCATATACCTTATCCTGTTCATCACCTTCTACCAGATCTACGTCAACATATGAATACTTAACTCCCAGTTCATGAAGAAGATTCTTGGTTTTCTTGCACCATATGCAGGTACTTAGGGCATAAATAAAAACTTCTCCACAATCCTTTCCTTCAATAGTGACAATTTCCATTTTTCCTCCATTCTTTAATTTCCTTTCATTCTAATGGTTTTATCTAAAATGTCAAATGTCTTTTTAAAAACTGCTCATAATTATATTTACATTAAGCATTATCAGGTTATCTCAGAAGCAAATAGTAAAATTTTAAATCTCTTGACATAATATCAAAACCCCAAAATCATGGGTTCAAAAGAAGGAGGCAAACGCTGTGAATGGCATTAAAGGCAATATTCTGAATGAAGAAAACTATTATTATGAAGAAGCAAGAGCCAGGGCTCTTGAATTCCCCGGACTTTCATGGATAGAGTATTTGCCATATTTTAAACCATTCGGCATAGTTCTCCTTGTTGCAGGGACAATATTATTAATGACAGATGCAATCAAGAACAGAAGATTTCTATGGGTCTTTCTTAGTATTTTTTCACCTTTCAATATGTATTACTTGTTCAGATTTTATTCACGTTCCAGAAGTATTCCATTCGCTTTTATTCTCAGCGGTGTAATCGCTTTATTTGCATCTCTTCTAAAGCCAATATTCACAAAGAAGCTTGTCCAGAATGAAGACAATGTAACTGAAGAGAAGACCTTTACTCTGGATGTACCATATCTTGAAAATTCTCCATTTCATGTTATGCAGGTTACTTTCAAGAAACCTTTTGCTCCAGGAGTTATGCCGGAAAAACTGGAACCATCTGATGAAGATGAATAATCAAGATAATTGCTACTTGTTCTATTTGATTGTTATACTTGCTATACTCAATAACTGAACAAGTTTATTAGTGCTTTTCTTTACAACATCAAGGACTTCCAAATGTGTCAGTTCGGCACTGTTCTTGTGTACAAGATGATTTGTTATTATACCAAAGCAGATAACCTGAAGTTTCAGCTTATTGGCATAATAAACTTCCGGAATGACTGACATGCTTATTAAATCAGCACCCAGGAATTCAAGAACCCTTACTTCAGCTGGAGTTTCATAAGTAGGTCCGGTAACTCCCGCAAAAGTGCCTTCCTTCACATTCAGATTGTTTTCTAGCGTTACTCTTCTCACTATTTCCATATATTTTTCGGAAAGTAGTGGCTGTTTAATTCTGAAATTCCATGCTATGGGGAAAAAGTCAATAAAATCGTTGATTAACACCAGATCCCCTACCTTAAAAGACCTGTTTATTCCGCCTGTTGCTGTTGTTAGTATTAGAAGTTTGCAATCCTTTTCCTTGAAATATCTAACAAGCCTGCCTATTCTTTTTACATCATGTCCTTCATAAAAGTGAAGCCTTCCTTCAGCAACAAGCCACTCATTATCAAATGCCTCACCTTCATAGAAAATTCCCTTATGTCCCTTTACTGTTGTACTAACAAGTCCCTTTATATCTTCATAATTATACTTTTTCCTCACATTTATGGAGTTTATGAAATCCCCATATCCGCTTCCAAGCAATATCCCTATTTTCATATCAAGCGATCACTTGTTCTTATTTTTGCTTGCAGTCAGCATTAAAATGACTATCAGTAAGTATACCAGAAAAGCATGGAGCAGAAGTAATATTGCTTCTGAAGGACTCAGCTTCGGCAGGAACAAACCTATTATACCCATTGTCACAGATATCATATAAATCAAGTATACTGCATTCCTGTGAGACATTCCGATATATACAAGCCTGTGGGAAATATGGTTTGTATCTGCATGAAAAATACTTACTCTCCTTTTAAGCCGGATTATGATAACTGATATTGTATCAAAAATTGGTATGCTTAAAATAAGAATTGGTGTCAAGATTGCAATATATCTTGTTAATCCTTCATAATTATAAATTCCCATCAAAGAAAAAACTGCAAGATTGAAGCCTATGAATAAGGCACCGCAATCTCCCATGAATATTCTGGCAGGATTCTTGTTATAGAACCAGAATCCAAGTGAAGAACCAAGAACAGCAAGAGGAAGAAAAATAAGGAGTATTTCTTCCCTTTGAAAAGCTACCTGGAATAGGAAGAATGAACAAATTACTCCCAAGCCAGCCGTCAATCCATCCATGTTATCAAGCAGGTTGAAGGAATTGGTTATGCCAACAATCCATATCAATGTTATTGTTCCTGATAGCAGATCCAAACCACCGGGAGCAAAGAGATTCATTTGCACACCACTCATCATGAGGATTATTCCTGCTACGAAAGCAGCTATTATCTGCCAGAGAAGCTTTATTTTAGGAGCAACTCCCTTTATATCATCATACAAGCCTACTATGAAAATTATGGATCCTCCCGACATTATTGCTATTATCTCCCTTGTCCTGTGAATAAGTGGTGTTCCATATAAAAGCGCCAATACTAATGTTACATTGAAAGCAACAAAGATTGCAACTCCTCCGAGATAAGGTTTGGGATCCTTATGAACCTTTCTTGAATTAGGAATGTCCATTATCTTCAGTTTCATTGCAATAATGCGCATCAATGGAGTAAGTATTAATGCAATAACGAAACTTATCAATGCAGGAACAGACAGTCTTATTATCTGTTCAAAGCTCATTATAAACCTTCTCAAGCCTTGATAACATGAGTTTCAGGGAGAATTCTTTCTCAGCTCTTTCTCTTCCAGCTTCTCCAAATTTCTGTTTCAGCAAGGGATCATAGATGATTTTCTTGATTTTCTTTGCAAGCAGCTTACTGTCATCAGGAGGAATTACATAACCAGTTTTCTTGTCAATAGTTACAAAGGAAGTGCCGGTACCTAGTTCAGTAGTTACAACTGGTAGCCCTGCTAATTGAGCTTCAATCTGACAAATTCCATATGCCTCGCTTCTGTATGTAGAGGGCAGGCAGAAAATATCAGCAGATTGCAATAAAGCCCACTTTCTTTCCTCGGAGACTTCTCCTTCAAAAACAATCTTCTCTAGTACATCATATTTGCAGGCAATCATTTTCAATTCCTTTTCCATTGGGCCTTCTCCTGCAATTATCAAGACAGCATCTATTTCCTTCATGGCTTCAATCAGTATATGTAAGCCTTTATAATATCTTAATTTACCTATGAAAAGAATAATAGGCTTTTCAGTTTTCTTCTTTATCTCACTCACCTGAGCTAATACATTCATGCTTTGCCAGAAACCAGGTGGATCTATCCCTATTGGAATTGCTATAGTCTTGTTTCTGAATAGCTTCAATTCATCAGATGATTTTGCATATGCATCAGAAGTTGCAATAATAGCATCTGCTTTTTTAAGAAAAATCAGGGAAAAAGGCTTATATAAACAACCAAGAGTTTTCTGCCTTATAATATCGCTGTGATAAGTTACTAACAGGCTTCCATATGTTTGAAAAGATGATAAGTAAGCTATTACTGCAGTAGGATTGGGAAGGTGAAAATGCCAGATATTTGGTTTCAGTTTCCTGAAATACTTGACCAGACTCGCTGAAAGTGGTGCGCTTTGAATCCTTCCAAATTCGCTGGCTCTTATGATCTCTATGCCATCTGTCTTTTCAACCTGAGTTGTATTCTTTCCACTTTGAACCAAAACAGTGAATCTGAATTTATCCTTGAGTCCCTTTACTATATCAGCAATATGAAACTCTATTCCACCTTTCACAGGCGGATAGAAATCTTTATAAACCATTACAATATGCTTTCTGCTCATGAATTATGACCTTCCGTACCTGTAGAGTTTCAGTCCAAGCCATGAAAGAGATATGGAATAAATATTCAGAACAACATCAGCAATTTCACCAAATCTTGAAGGCAAATACCATTGATACAACTCATCAAGAATTCCCATTATAGAAGTAAGGATAAAGGCATGAACGGTTTTTCCCTGAAACCCTTTAACAGCAAACAGAAACCATAATCCATATTCTACAAAATGAAATCTTTCAGCAGCATTTTTCATGTAATATAGAGGCAGAACATAAAAGAAAAGAAGCAGGAAGCCCAGAATGGAAGTTTTCATTCTCTTCGCTGGACTACTGTTTATTATTACTGAAACAGCAGCAGCAGCAAGAATGAAGCTTATTATCAACTGGACTATTCTTACAAGAAGCTCATTTCCATATTTCGCATAAAGAGGCTCCCAGAATATTGGAATGTAATTTGTTGTGCTGAATACAATTATACTTAGCAGAAGAAATGGAATCCAGTTCAATATTGCTTTTTTCATTTCCTGAGTATTTCTGGATTATTCTTTAGAAAGTCTTTTGCCATTGGTGTCAAGATACATGATTTATCCAGTTTTATTTTCATGCCCTTTTTCTTGATTTTTTTCAGGAATAGTTCAGTTATCAGATGAGGAGTTTCTACTATATCCTTCTGGAAACTGTTTTCATTATCAAAATACTCTTCCCTGTCTGCTATCAAACCATAAATTCCGGATTTCACTCCAAGAGCATTGGCTTCATCTGTATCGATATGAAGTTCAAGCACACTATTTCCAGATGCTCTTGTGACAAATCCACCTAATACTCCTTCTCTTTCTCCCTCAAATCTTACCCAGATTAGCTGCCCATTCTTCAAATTCAATTTTTCTGCATCCTTTAGACTGCAGTGAATATGTCTTTTTGCTGCTATTACCCCGTTTTCAAGTATGATGTTACCCTTCTTTCCAATGAGTACAATAGAGGGAGTATTATCTAAATCTCCTGAAATTCTTACTTCAAGGTTTTCAATCCCTAGATTTCTTCCATCAGTAAGCGAAATTTCAACCTGAGATTTGTTCCTGAAAGGACCCAATATTCTTACATTCTCTATGCTGCCTTTCTGTCCAGCTATTGTAAGTCTTTCCTTTGCTGCAAACTCTCCGGGCTGAATCAAATCGAAATCTTTCGTCAGGCTCTTTCCAATCCCAAAAAGACTTTCGAAATCTTCTTTTGATAAATGTACATGTCTTGCCGAAACATTTACTATGACATGAATATCTTTTAGTTTCTTTGAAAAATCAGAATTGTCAGTCATTGTCTGCCTGTACTTCCCTTATTTCGAAAGCCAGTCTCTTTATATTTAAAAGGTGCATTGGAGTAATATTATCAGAAGTGATATTTCCTCCAAGAGTCCCGCAACCCAGTGTCAATGACGCATCCAATCCAGTGCTGTAGCCTATTGCACCATGAGATGATGGAGTATTGACAAGTATTCTGTTTACAGGCTTCTTGAGAGCAAATTCCCTGATTATATTCTCATTTCTTGAATGAATTGACAATGTATGACCTTGACCGCCAAGAGCTAGCAATTCAAGGCAAAGCTGGCAAGCACTTTCCCAGTCTTTTCTTACGAAACAACTTAGAACAGGTGAGAGTTTCTCATAACACAATGAGCAGTCTGGTTTTGCTTCTTCAAGTCTTACCATTATTACTTTTGTCCTGCTGCCTATTCTAATTCCTGAATAATGAGCAATTTTATCTGGCGGTTGTCCAACGAGCTCTGGATTTACATGCTTCCCATCAGGAAAAAGCGCTTTTGCGAGAGCAGATATCTCATCTTGTTTCAAGAAATATGCTCCCTGCTTAAGAAACTCATTTTCAACCTTTGATGAGATTATCTCTTCCACAATAACTGCCTGTTCTGAAGCACATATTGTCCCATAATCGAATGTCTTGCTTACTATTATATCTTTCACTGCCTTCCTGATATCTGCTGTTCTTTCTATGAATGCAGGAACATTACCTGGTCCTACTCCATATGCCGGTTTCCCGGAAGCATAAGCAGCTTTTACAAGACCCATTCCTCCAGTAGCAAGTATCAAAGATATGCAAGGATGAGACATCAGCGTTCGAGTTGCTTCTAAAGATGAATCAGTCATGCATGAAACAAGATCCACCGGCAAACCAATATCCTCTAGCCCCTGTTTCATTATGTCTGCAGCATGATTTGTGGATTTCCTTGATCTTGGGTGAGGGCTTAGAACGATTGCATTTCCGGATTTAAGGCTTATCAATATTTTGTATAGTGCAGTTGATGTAGGATTTGTTGATGGAATAATCCCTGCTATTATACCTACAGGAGAAGCTACTTTAAAAACAGACTGTCCATTTACTATCTCCTCATCAATAAATCCAACAGTTTTCATGTCTTTTATAAAATTGAATATATCTCTTGTTGCGAAAATATTCTTTGCTATCTTATCTTCCAGTTTACCAAAACCAGTCTCTTCTACCGCATGCCTGGCAAGAGAATAGGCTTCCCTTTCTCCAAGATAAGCAAGATGAGCAACAAGTGAGTCTATTTCCTTCTGACTGCATTCCTGAAGCTTCTTCTGGGCAAGGAATGCTGCATTGACTTTATCTCTTACTTCCTGTATTAAAGCAAGGTCGCTATCAATAGGCATTTCAGACCTTTTTCAACTTCAGTTTATTTTTTTGTATTAGAAGGAATTGGTGGAATTATTCTTTCCACTTCAGGATGGGGTCTTGGTATTATATGAACTGAAACAAGCTCTCCGACTCTTTCAGCAGCAGCAGCACCTGCTTCTGTTGCAGCTTTTACAGCTCCGACATCTCCCCTTACCATTACTGTTACGTATCCTCCACCAACCTGCTCTCTTCCAAGGAGAATTACATTCGCAGCCTTGACCATTGCATCTGCTGCCTCAATTGCTCCAACTAATCCTTTTGTTTCAACCATTCCAAGTGCATCAAGGGGCATTTTTACCTCCAGTTTTTATTTCTTGTTTATGTGCTTGAAATGAAAAGATAGTAAAATTCAGTCAAGATTTATTAATACTGCATTCATTTTAAATAAACCAGAAGCAGCAATTTTCAATGCTTGCAGTTACTTTCCATTTCAGGGAAATCT
>JAFGND010000098.1 GCA_016927185.1 Candidatus Coatesiibacteriota bacterium | reverse complement strand
TTCTTTCATTTATATCTTAATAGGCAAAATTTACTAGTTCTTTTTCCTTGTTTTTTTAAGGAATGAATGTGCAGCTAATCCCAGAGTTGCCAAACCTGCTGTTCCAATTAATAATCCTATAGCTAGCTCTTTTTTAGGGATTTCTGAATACACTATGCCTCCTTGACCTTCTTCTTCTCCATATCTTGAAAACAGCTGTCCCCATTTGGTTTTAGCAGCTGACTCCACTCTTTTTTTACCAACAGCTGGATACCAGGCTACATTATGGTAAAAATTGCTTGCAAAATAGCTCCATGGAACAATGGGAGATTGAAGAAGCATCTTCTCAAAAGGCTTCAGTGGACCATGATATATAGCTTTCTGACCTTTTGAGGCGAATGTATCAGTCTGGATGAAATGCCAATTCTCAAGCATGACATCTTCATCCCCGACTATTTCGATGTCTTTCGGATCTCCTATCCCTAATCCTTTTTCGTGAGCAAGTCTTATGAATTTCAGTTCCATGGGGTTAAATCCCTGTAATTTTGCACTTATTGCATCAATCGCAACTTGATCAGAACTTGCCAGTATAACATCTTTTTCATGCCAGCGCATGGCTCTTGGGCCTGGACCGTCGCCTGCAAATGTTCCATCCATTACTGCAAGTATTCCAGGATGGATTTCCCTTTGTATCATAAGCAAGTCAACAAGGGTTTCATGGATTACACTATGAGTCCAGTGCCTTCTTTCACTAAGAAGTCCACCGAATGCATTTTTCATTGCTCCAGTTATTGTTGTAAAGACATGGGTTTTAACAGTAGGAAACTGAATGATATTTTTTCCATGAAATAAATCTGGAATCTTTACTCCATCAGGATAGATTTTATGAAGAACAAGATATTCCCCTTGAGGTTTATAGACATTCCAGCTTACTTCCGGTTCATATAGATGGGTATTGGTTATCTTGTATCTATCAGTAATAAGCTTATGTTTATTATTTTTTTCTCCAATATATGCATCTACAACCACTGTCTTATTATGTGCTGCAATAAGATCAGAATAACCGTCTGCGAAAAGTTTCTGAATGACACCTTCCAGCTGCCAGGGAGTTGTCGAACATGCCGGATACCATGTTTGCCAGGAAATATTTATTTTCAGAAGTGTTGGATAAATGGATTGTATGGATGATTGATAATCTATTAGATCAAGTAATCTGGCATAGTCTTCTAATACAGAAGCAGGTTTTGTTCTTAGAACAGCTACTTTACCTTTTCCGGGAAAATCATATGTATTCATTTTTTTCCTTTCATTAACCATGTTTGTTAATCCAAAGGCTTAGAATTGCTTTTATAGGTCAAGTCCTTTATCGCTATAAAGAAACAGAAGAAAGTCCTTGACTAAAAGATAATAAAGCATAGGCTTTTTTCATGGTTTACAGTAAGGATTTCATAGAAGATTGCTTTGCAAAAAATCCACCTGATTCTTTCAAGATCTTATCCAGTTCTGTTATTGGAATAGCTGGCGTTGGAGGTCTTGGAAGTAATGTAGCTGTTTCTCTTGCAAGAGCTGGGATTGGCAAGATAATTCTTTGTGATTTTGATACTGTACAAGCTTCCAATCTGAACAGACAGCAGTTCAGAATTGATCAGATAGGAAAAATGAAAGTTGATGCATTAAAGGAATATTTGCTGTTAATTAGTCCAATAGTTGATGTTGTGACTATTACCAATAAACTAAATGAAGACAATATAAAATTGATCTTCAAGGATGCAGATATAATAATTGAAGCATTTGATTTAGCTACAGAGAAATATATGCTTATTGAAGAAGTAATCAAGAATTTTCCAGAAAAATATATTATTTCTGCAAGTGGTTTGGCAGGTTATGGTGCTTTTACTGATTTGGGAATAAGAAATTTCGGGAAACTATATATTTGTGGTGATGAAAAAAGAGAAGCTAATGAAAAAAATGGTTTGTGTGCCCCTAGAGTGGCTATTGTAGCGAATATGCAAGCTAATCTTGCTATAGAGATTTTGCTTGATGTATTGAATAGGTAGTAAAATGATAAAAGTAAATGGTAATGAATATGAATGGCAAGAAAACCTCACCGTTTCAGAAATGCTCAAGAACTGCAATTACAATTTCCCTCTTATTATAGTGAAAGTCAATGGAGAGCTTATACCAAGAAGCAATTATAAAACTCAATTGATTCCTGACAATGCAGAAGTTGAAGCTACTCATCTAATAGGTGGTGGCTAATCTTGATCAATACTAGGAGGGACTTTAATTTTGAATCTTACAATATTTTCACCTGCAAACATGCAACCAGGTATATGCAGATAAAGAAAATCATATTTCTGTTCAGGCACTTTGAATAAGAATCTATCAGTCAGGACCTGACCCGGTTCTATCAATTTAGTCCCATGTACTTGAGATTCAACAATATAATTAGCCTTCATTTCATATCTTTCGATGCTCTTGAAATCCTCATAATGTAAAGAAGGTCTGTTTCTATTTACAGTCTGAGAAGAATGAGATGGCTTGTATGGTATTGCCTTGTTAGTTGAATTAACAATTTTTATTTCAATGGTCAGTAAAGGTTTAGGGGTTTGGAATTTTTTTCCATTAAAGGAGTAAATGATATTTTCGAACTTGCAGTCTATTACAGCGATTTTCAGATTTCCAACTTGGGTCAGTTCATTCATTGGAATTGCCTGGGGGAGGCTGGGTTTTGTAAATACATAAGGGATAACAACATAATAGAATTTTTTTTCATTGAAAAGCTTTCCTGGAATTCTCAGATATAGTTCATTAGTCTCTGTTGGTGGAAGATTATAGGTGAATACATCAGTTATAGTCATATCAGGTTCAATAAGGTATTTTTTTTCTACCTGTCCCTGGGTTTTACTTATGCCAAGAGACGCAAAAATCTTCAAAGGTTTCTGCTCATCTCCATCTGGAAATATCATGGGATATGAGATCCCCTTGACTGCTGTACTTCCATGTTCAGGATTATATGAAAAGTTTTTCTTGCTTTTATTAGTGATTTTCATAAAAATTGCTAGTTCAGGTTCAGAACCAAATCCATCTCCAAACATATTTGTCAGAACTGGGTATCGTATATCATATTTCTCTATTTCTACTTCCAGATTACCAATTTTTATCTTATCTCCCAATTTATAGGTTTTTTCTTTTCTGGAGCTCTTGCAGGAAAACATTAAGACTGTAACAATGATTACAATTAATAACTTGCAGTAAATCATTTTATTGGTTCAAAAGCCTTTCTGTGGAATAATTCCTGCCATCAAATCTTAGAAGATAGACTTTGTTTATATCAACATTTTCCTTGATATTAATGATTACCTTGCCTTCAATTTCTTCATAAGCTTTAAAAACAGAGGTTTCTCCCTTAAAAAGATCTTTGTTTTGTGGCAAGCGAAAAATATAAGAGATGGGTGAATGTGATGAACCTTCTAAGACAAGCTGTTTTTCATTATATTTCACTTTAACCTCTCCGAAGGAAGGATGTAAAACGAATATTTTGGGTGCCAGTTTGCCAGTTTTTTTTGTATATACAATATCAATTGTGAAATGAATTCCTGGAAATGGGTTCCCTGCAACCAATACAATGCTATCAGACGGAGTTTTCTCAATCTCCTTAATCAGGGATCCAATTGATTCTAAATACCTGTCCCTTAAATAGGCTTGCATATAAGTAGAGAAAAGATTAAGTATTACTATTATAATACAGGCAATTTTTATCAGTCTTGCAGATTTAATGAGATTAAAGATTTCTGGTGTCAGGTAAATAAAAAGAACAGCCAAAGGAGCTGACAATAATCTCATAGACATATCTCTTGGCAAGATAATTGCCACAGGCAAGAAAAGAATTATCATGAATAAAAATCTTCTTAACTTCAATAGATAAAAAAGCAAGCTGAGAAGCAATACTCCGAAAATGTAGTTTGGTAGAATAGAGCTTGTTCTTAAAGAGAAGTTAATAGCAAACAAGGCAGCAATCCCATCCAGCAAAGAAGGCAATCCATGCCTTAAATAAAGTGCTATCTCATAAAAGGGAATATAATAGGCACAATTTGTTCCAAATCCAATTTTCAGGTAAAAAAGAAAATATAATGAATTCATGGTTAATAATGACAGCATATATATCGTTATCTTTTTTTTGTATTCAGTGGCTTTTTGGGGGAGTTCCATTAGGTAAAGCCTTGCAATTAACCATATTGGAGAAGCAAGGTAAGTTTCCTTTGACATGCCTGAACATAGAAAAGATAATAAAAGCAATAATAAGAAGACAGGATTAGGTTGAATAAGGTATTTTTCAAGAAAATAGAACCCGAGTAATACTAGCAACAACCCTAATAAATCATTTACTGCAGCAGGCCATGTTACTGTAATGCAATGGGAAGTAAGAACCATGAAAATAAAAGAGGAAGCAGCTGATAGGATTAGAGATAATCTCTTCAAGAGCAATATCTTGAACAGAATAATCACTGATAATGAGAACAAGATAATACCAGTAATATAAAGCAAATAGAAAGACTTGAATTTCCACATCAGGAATAGATAAAGGCTTGCAAAGGGTCTGAAGAAATTAACGCTTATACCAGGTTCACTCCACCATGGAATCTGACCATTTTCTTTTAATGCATTTATATCAAGTCCCTTGTAAATGAAAGTATATGCCAGCAGTGGAGTTAGTTTGCCTGGCAATTTTAGCTTATGTTCTATATAGTAGTCGTCTACGATTGGTTCTGCTTTTCCCAATAGTAAATATAAAATTATGGTGGCACTAAATAAAATAGTTATGTAGTGCCATTCTTTAATGGTTTTATAAGATATATTCTTCACCCGGTTTCAGGAAAATAACTTCAGCATATTTAGAGATGTTTTCTCTTATAAAGGCATCGTTTTGTTCAATGGGTTGCCAGGTATTATAGTGCATTGGTATCACTTTTTTCGCACCAAGCCATTTGGCAGCAATTCCAGCATCCTTTGGTCCCATTGTGAATGTATCCCCAACAGGCATTATTGCTACATCAGGAGGATAAAATTCACCAAGTGTCCTGAATTCCCTGGTTAATGCAGTATCTCCCGCATGAAATATAACCTTGCCATCTATAAAAACTAGTGCTCCAGCAGCTACGCCTCCATTTGAACCATCAGGAAGAGTTGAGCCATGGATAGCTGGTATTAGTTTGATAGTGGCATAAGGGAATTTTACCTCACCTCCAATATGTAGTTTATGAACCTTAACTCCTTGTCTTTCTAAATAATTAGCGATCTCGAAATTCGTTACTACTATTGTAGATTTGCTTTGTTTCGAGATTTTAATAGTATCGCCAATATGATCTGAGTGTCCATGAGTTACTATTATTACATCAGGAGTTATACTTGATATGTCCTTTATTTTTGCAGATGGATTTCCAGTAAAAAAAGGATCAATCAAGATATGACATCCACTATTCCCGAAAATTGAGACATTTGCGTGTCCATTGAAAATTATCTTAGTCATTTCTTCTCCTTTCTTCTTCAGGTTCAATGTTTTATTTGTATGAATTTTTAGCAAACAAATATTTAAGAATTGAATTTTTAACAGACTCTATATTGATATAGAGTAAATACAAATAATAGTCCAGATAACGAAATTATTGCAAATGGAACCTCTAGATTGTAGTAGCGATTAGAAATAGTAATAATCATCGAGTGAATAAATGGAAGTATTTTAAACCTTTGTTTAAAAAATACAAATAGAAATAATTCCTGGTCTGAAGGCTCTTCAGTTTTTTAAGTATCAAGCAATTAAATTAATTTATTGATAGATAAATAATTATAGACATAAGGATAAGTCAGCAGATTTATTCAGCCTCTTCGTAATGCTTTAAAAATAATAACCATGGAGCATAAAAGGCAAAGAAATCTTCCTTCATGCAACAGAAAAAAAGTCCCTAAGTTTTTTTCAGACAAGCAAGATTAAAATTATACCTTAAATTAAAAACCATGTTATTATATTTGAATGCATTGATAATTGCTATCCCAACATATCCATGATGTCTAGGGGCTAGATTAAGAAAAAAGAGATTTTTCCTTGACTAATTATGACAAAACAGAATATTCTAAATTCAATTATTTGAAAATAAGGAGGTTTCCTTGAAAGTTAGTATCTTTGTTTCTCTCTGTTTATTAATCTCTATTCTTTTTTCAGAACCCGGAGATCTATTATGGAGATATAGGACAGCTAATGCGGTTTTTTCATCTCCATGTTTATATGAAGATGCATTATATATAGGTAGTTGTGACACATATGTATATTCTTTGTATATTAATGACGGATCTTTAAAATGGAAATATAAAACTGGTAAGGATGTTTATTCTACGCCTTTTATTGAAGGAGGAGTAACTTATATAGGAAGCAAGGATAGTTATTTATATGCAATAAATAATTCAGATGGATCATTAAAATGGAAATTTGCAACTAATAGTTCAATAAGCTCATCACCTTGTGTTTCAAAGGGACTAGTTTACGTTGGATGTGATATAGATGAACAAGATCATGGATATCTTTATGCTATTGACATTACAAATGGCAAGCTAATCTGGAGATTTGGAGCAAAAAATAATGTTGAATCACCTTCTATTTCAGAAGGAATAGTATATTTTGGTAGCTGGGATTGGTTTCTATATGCATTAAATGCTTCTAATGGTAGTTCAAAATGGAAATATCAGGCATCTGGTTTTGTTATTACTAAACCTTATATTAAAGATGGAGTAGTTTATTTTGGCACTTATGACAATCATTCCGTAAATGCTATTAATTCATCAGATGGAAGCTTGAAATGGCAATACAAGACAGACAACTATATTACTTCTTCTCCTTTAGTAGTTGACAATGTAGTTTATATTGGAAGTGAAGATAATTATATCTATGCATTAAATGCTTCAGATGGATTTCTAAAATGGAAATACTTAACAGATGGAGCAATTTCATATTCTTCACCTTTTGTAACTGATGGAATTCTATATATTGGAAGTCTTGATTGTAAGATTTATGCATTAAACACTGAGGATGGAAGCCTTAAATGGAAATATCAGACAGAAAAAGCAGTTAGATCTTCTCCATATGCATCCAAGGGAAAAGTATATTGCGGAAGTTATGATTATTATTTATATGCAATTGAAACTTATAAAGATGGTTTCAAGCAAACTAAATCAGCAACAAGGCTTCCATCAAAATCCTTCTCTATTTCCCCTAACCCCTTCTCAACTCGCTTGGTAGTTTCTCTGCCTTCTTCAGGTACCATCTATTCCCTGACTGGTCAGCTAATTATGAAATTAGATAAAGGCAAGCACTCTATTGATACAAGCAAATGGAGAGAGGGAGTTTATATTATTAAATCAGCTTCTGAAAATAGAAGAATAATAAAATTAAAATAACTATTACTTTCTTACAATTTTAGAATAAGATCTCATGAAATTCATGGGGTTTTGTTTTTCTGATTTATCAATCAATATCACTTCTTTATAAATTAGTTTATGATGTCTATTAGCTAGATTAGCCTCAGATTTCTAATATCTTGACATAATCTCATTAAAAAGGGATCTCAACTTATATTTTAAACAAAACTCTCAAGGAGGTTTGAATGCCTGTTTCACAAGCAAACTATGAAAAATTTCTCAACTTTCGTCCATTGAATGTTCTGCAATGTTTCGGAAATGAGGGGATTGCATTAGTCTCTGGAAGGGATATCTGCAATGCCATGAAGCAATCAAATGCAATTGCTATGGCAGCGAATATCAGAAATCCACTCAGTGCTGCAGGAATATTGCGTGCTGCCAAGAAGATGGATTCAGCAGTAATTCTTGAACTGGCTAAAAGCGAGAATACATATTGTGGTGTACATTTTGACAATCTTCCAATAATGGCTCTTGAATACAGCAGAAATATTGGACATGGAGCGGTGTTTGCACTCCATATGGATCATTATGCAATAAAAAGTGATTCAGACAGGGATCAAGCATGTTCATTTATCCCTCAAGCAATATCCCTTGGCTGGACAAGTGTCGCTGTAGATGCATCACATAATGATGACTTCAGGAATCTCATCTATACCAGAGATGTTGCAATGCATATTCCAGCATACATCTCTCTTGAAGTTGAAGTAGGGGAGATACGAGGTGCAGGAGTACTTTCTACTGTAGAGGAAGCCGAATATTTTATTGGAGGATTGAATAGCTGGAGTATTTTTCCTGATTACCTCGCAATTTCAAATGGCTCCAAACATGGTGCATATGACAGATCATCTGGTGAAGATGAAGGTATAGATCTTAACAGAACTCTGGAAATCGCAGATGCAATTGAAAAATATGGAGTTGTTATTGCACAGCATGGAATTAGCGGCACTCCACTTGACAAGGTGGGAAAGTTCAAGAACTCTAAAATCCATAAAGGCAATGTGGGAACTTTGTGGCAGACAATATTATTTGGTTCGAAAATTGATGATACCGGTAATCCTGTCATAGAAAATGGTTCTTATATAAAGGATTCAGGCAGAGGAATTTCGGATGAACTTTGGGAGAAAATTGTCAAATGGGCAGATGGAAAAGGGATGTCAAGGAAATCAGGTGATTACAAGAAATCGAATATTGTTTTCCTTGATGAAATAATGAAGCTTGAAAAGAAGTATATAGACAGAATAGTCGATGAAACTGAAGAATGGGCAATGAAGTTCTTCAAGGCATTCAACAGCGAAGGAACCGCTTCATTGGTTATAGAAAATATTCTCAAAAGAGCCGATCATAATTGTGCTCCCTATAGAAAGATAATTGCAAAGAGAGAGGATTTTTCTGCTCAGAAAGCACCTGATTTCAAGAAGGATGAATCACAATCTGGGAATTTTGAAGATTAAAGATATGCAATTAGTAAATTTTGCTTTAGTTATTCTTGCTGAAAACCACAATCCTTCAAGTTTTAGCCCCGATCTTTTATTGAAGATGGGGCTATTCAGGACTGATGATCCTGGCTTCGAATTGAGTTCATCACCTGTAATAACACCACCAATGGCTCAAATGAACTTCAAGAATGGTATTTCGATAAACTGTGATATGAATAGACTTGTCTTTGAGGATGCAAATCCAGCTCATCTTCCAAAATTCTCTCCAATACCAGATATGGCAACGAAATACGTGAAGCAAGTTCCTTATGTCCCTTACAAAGCTATAGGCATTAATTTCACGAATGTGCTTCACAGACCTGATGTTCTTCCGCCATACAGGATAGAAATATTCAGCAATGATCTCAGTACATTCTTGATTGAAAAAAAATCAGATACTGGTGTAAGGATGAGATTTCAGGAAGACACCTTCATGCTGAGTGTGGATATTCAATATGGTGAACTCAAGGCAGTACCATACTGGAGATTCAATTTCAATTTTCACAAAGACATTAAGGATTCAGATATTCTAGAGATAATCAATGGAATAAGAGAATACAAGAATCTTGAAAAGGCTTCAGAAAGCTATTCAAAAAGCTTTCTCAAAATGATGGGAATGTAGTTATTTCTTTTTTTTCTTGCTTTTCTCTTTTTTAATGAATGACTTAAGATCGGTGTTTTCAAATATATGCGAGAGTTCGATAAATGCAGTAGGTGTAATTTCCTCGGTTTTTTTCAGTTCAAGAATTTCTTCATATTTGAAAAAAGCTATCTCGCTTATCTCATTATCATCAGGTTTGTATTCCCTGTCCAGATTTATCAAGTATACATGCATAAGCTCGCTTTGAGTATCATCCTGATATCTGTATATCATATATCTTTCTGGAATAATATCTTCTAATCCAAGCTCTTCTTTTGCTTCTCTTAAAATAGCATTATCAGGCAATTCTCCACTAATGACATGACCTCCTACTGCTGTATCCCATTTACCTGGAAACATATCTTTGCTATCTGAACGTTTCTGCAATAGTATTTCCCCGTTTGAGTTATATATATGCATATGAACAGCTGGATGAAGCAGGTTTGGATTTCTATGAACTTGATCTCTTGATGCCTGACCTATTATTTTTCCATTATCACCAATTATATCAAGAAATTCCTTAGCAGGAATGGACTTATATTTGAAATATTTCTTTGCTATCCAATAAAATAGAAGGAAGATTCCGGTGAGGATGTAAAGCAAAGGACCGCTTATGAATGCATATATGACTTTATTTGAATAAAATGCAGAAAATGATGTCAGAACAATGTGAACAATCAATAACAAAGCTATAAATTTCATCATCTGATTGAACTGAGGTTTTATCAGATCAGATTTTATATATCTCGTCATTCTACTCATCATTAACCATACAATATTGTAAGGAGAAAATATGCTGATTAAGATAATTATCAGAAGCATGAATTCTAGAATAGCTGGTTTGAGTTTTATAAAGATTGGATTATCAAGAAAATATGATATTATACCCATTAGAATCAACAAACCTACATCAGCAAGTATAAACTTTTCCACTCTCTTTTCTTTGGCTAAAGAATAGATAAATTCAATCAATCCTGTTGCAATTCCAACGATTAGTCCCCATTCCAGTCCCCAGAAACTGTCTGCTATTATAAAGAGGAGAATTGGAAGAAAAGACCATAACACCAAATAGAGAGGATTCAATTTGGAAGTATGTTCTGTTTTTCCCGCTAGAGGGCGTTTTTGAGGAAATATATTTTGTTTGCTAGTCATATTATTATTCCCGTTTTCCTATAGCAGTCAGTTTTTACAAGTAAAAAATGTGGATAAAAAAGGATTGACATAAATTGCTTATTTAGTTGCTTAGAAAAGAATAAAAAAAATGATTAATGACTGAAAAAATTGACGAGAAACTTGCCAAGGACATTGGTGATATAGTTCAGAAGCTATCGCTTGGAACACAACTTTTTATTACTTATCCTGCTGGACATCCTCATCCATTGAAGATATTCGATCAGGTTTCAGGAATGATAAATAACTGGGTCAAGAAAAATGGGGAGTTAGTCTTAGTAGTTTTCGAAAGCAAGATGATTGCAAACAATATCAAATTTGATCCTGAAAAAAATCCAATTCTTGGTAGTTATATAAAGAGACTTATGAAACGAGGGATTGA
Organism: Candidatus Coatesiibacteriota bacterium; assembly: GCA_016927185.1. Classification (GTDB taxonomy): domain Bacteria; phylum JAFGND01; class JAFGND01; order JAFGND01; family JAFGND01; genus JAFGND01. The sequence continues at coordinate 6,421 of JAFGND010000098.1, read as the reverse complement.
ATCTGTTTCATTCAGATATGGTTTAACCTCATCACATCTCCAGTTTCTTGCAACTACGATTGGAAAAAATGAAAAGAAAACGGCTGCTGATCTATTGAAAGAAAAGGGAATTAATGAGATTGGAATAAACCAAGTGCAGTTTGGAATAATAGGGCAGGGAGGAGCTAAAACACGAGGATTAACAACTCTGGACTATACAAAATATCTTACTCCTGATGAAGAAACGGAAGATCAGACTGGAAAAGATCCAGTCCAGGAGCAGGTTATTGCTGCCTTCAAGAGTCTAGCACAAAGCATGATGAGCCTGTATGGAAAGGACAAATGGGATGAAATGACTAAGAAAATGGCTCAGATGGCAATAGGTCTGAATCCAAGTTTGAGGGAAAGAATACTAGATGAGCAAGAATTAGGACCTGAATTAGTTAATGCAATCAATGAAGCTTTAGTTAAAGGTGGAGGAGAGAAACAGAAAGATGATGAGATAGTAAAAGCTTTTGAAAGTATGACAAGCGTTCTTTTCAGAGTCAAGGGTGGAAAAGACTGGCAAAATTATGCCAAGCAAATAACTCAGATTGCAGCAGGTCTAGAACCTAATGTATACAAAAGAGTTATGCAGGATTATGAAAATGACTCCTCTATGGGTACAATATTCAGAACAGCCATCAAGAACATGAGTGATGAACAATTGATAGAGTTGGTTGTATCAAGATACAGAGATGTAAAGGAAATCCATACTAATGATGAAGACAAGGTGAAGATTCTCAATAATTTCATGTCTTCAGTTGAAGAAGCTGATAATAACAGGATAGCAAAACTTTCCAAGATAATAGAAGGAAGACTGAAAGAAGAAAACATGACTGATGACATTGGTGTAAGAATACTTGAACAGGTTGGCAAGGATAACAGGGTAGTTCTGCTTAAGGAATCAACTTTTAACAGACTTCAAACACAAAACCAGGATACTTCAGAACAGGATGAGCTTTTCGAGAAGATGATCTTGAGCATAGACAGGAAAATGGATGATGAGAGCCTGAAAACAAGACTCAATGTAATAAGATTCATACTTGCAAGGATGGATGCTTATTTTGAGAAATTCCTTTCTCTTGAACTTGCCCAATTGCTGGCAAAGCACTTAAAAACAGAAAAAAATGCTAATATTCTCAAAGGTTTAGTCAGTTGCTTGAGTAAAGAAGCTACCTTGGCGAAATCGAGAGGTCAGAAAGAGGTTTTGCTATTAATAAAAAGAGAACTTGAATATCAGCTGAAACCATTTTCGATAATTCCAGCTGGAGCTAAAAGGAAGATACTGGAAACACTTGCTGAGGTTTGGGGTATTGAAAGCCTTGAATCCTTTATAGAGGCATTCGGACATGAGGATCTTAAAACTGAAGTCAAGGAAGTCCTTATAACTCTTGGAATGCCTGCTATTCCCAGATTGATTGAATATTTGACAGAAGAGCCGGATCCATCAAGAGCATATATTTTGAGTCAGGTATTACTTAGCTTTGGAACTGAATTGACAGGTCCTCTTGCAAGGGTTCTTCCACAGGCAGGAACAACTGCAAAGATAAGGATTTTAAAATTACTCGGTCAAGTAGGAACAGAGGAGGAATTTACTTTATTATTGCCTACATTGGAAGACAAGAATGAACAGTTAAGACAGACTGCTCTGGAAGCTATTGCTGCACTACCAGGACCAAGAGAGAAGATTGAAGATACCTTGCTTAAAATTGCAACCACAGATCCAATACTTGGAATAAGAGTAATAGCCATTGAGCTTCTTTCTGGATGGGGTGGGGATCAGACAGTATATGTTCTCTCTCCTTTCCTGTCTACCAAGCAGAAACTGGTAGGAAAGATGAAAGAGGAATTGATGTCTGATCAGGATATGAGCACTATGAAAAAGACAATAATAAAAACCTTTGGTAAAATGCAGAATAAAGAAGCATTGGTTTATTTTGAAGCAATTCTAAATGAATGGAGGATTTTTAATCGTCAACCCCTGATTGAAACCAAGATAGCAGTATTGGAGGCTTTAGCAAACTATAAATTGGATCAGGTTAGGGGATTGCTGAACCTGGCTGTCAATAGAGGTGAGAACGAAGTAAAAGCAAAAGCCCAAAGGCTTCTTGACCATTGGCAAAATCAATAAAACTTGATAAGATAACTACTAAGGAATGGGAGGCTATCTGCTTAAAATGCGGATCTTGCTGTTTTGAAAAGTATTATGACAGTAATGGAAGGCTTATTTTCACGGATATTCCATGTCAATACCTGGATATGGAAAGTATGTTATGTAAAATTTATAAAAATAGATTTGAAATAAATCCAGAATGCAAGAAATTGAAGCTTTCCCAGGTAAAATCCAAGAGATATTTACCATCAAAATGTGCATATTTGAAGTGGTGGAGAGATTCAAGGAAAAAGAATATTGAGAGGAAGAAATGAAAAAAATAACACTCAAGGAAAGAGTCTCTTATTACCTGGATGACTTTTTTTCTAGAAATCCATATTCACAAATAATTGGACTTGTTGTTCTGTCTGTAATAATAATCTTGTTTGGAGCAGTTGGGATAAGAATATTGGCAGATGCAAAAGTCAATGGTAGTGCATCAAGGGCAATATGGTATGCATTCACTCATTTGATTGATCCTGGTGCAATAGCTTCTCATGAAAATCCACCTCTTGGATTTCTTTTTGTTGTCTTTTTCATAACTCTTTTAGGAATTCTGTTAATGAGTCTGTTGATAGGTCTTTTGACAAGCCAGATTGAGAGCAGGATTTCTGAATTAAAGAAGGGGAAAACTTTTGTAATAGAAAGTAATCATACATTAATTATTGGATGGAATAACAAGATATTCACTATTGTTGAGGAACTGATAAGAGCTAACGAAAACCAGGCTTCTGCCAAAATAGTTATTCTTGCAGATGAAGACAAGGAGACAATGGAAGATGCTGTGAAACTCAAAATTGATGACTTCAAGACTACAAAGGTAATATTCAGGTCAGGAGATCCTATAGATTTAGCTAGTTTGGAGATGGTTAATTTCAATGAAACTAAGGCAATATTGATTATAGGAGATGAAGAAAGTAACAGATCTGCTCTGGATAGCGATACAAGAAATCTCAAAGTGATTATGGCTATTTTGAATCATCCAAATAGGAGAACTGAACCATTTCAAATTATAGTAGAAGTTCAGAATGAAGAGAATATACAGCTTTTTGAAACTCTTGGAAAGGAAGTGGAAATAGTTTTTTCATGTGGTATCATTTCCCGGATTGTTGTCCAGACAGCAAGGCAATCTGGTTTATCTTTAATATATGAGCACCTGCTTTCTTTCGAGGGAAGTGAGTTTTATTTTGTTGATGTACCTAAAGAACTATCAGGCAAAACTTACTACAGCGCCATGTTCGCTATAGATAATGGAACATTGATAGGATTAGTGAGAAACGGTAAACATAAGCTAAATCCTCCTGATGAAGAAATAATACGTGGAGATGACAGGATTATAATAATGATGGAAGATGATTATCCTTTGAAGATTTCATATAAATCTCCACCCGTTCTTCCCGATGAATCAAAACTATCAGTAGATGATGCTCATATTCCTGAAAGGTTTCTACTTGTTAACTGGTCAAGGGAGATAGCATTTATCTTGCAGCAGCTGGATCAATATGTATCTAAAGGTTCAAGCTGCTTGATATTTAGTGAGCAAGAGGAGGAATTTGCAAATAAATATATAAAAGAAGTAGTAGGAGATCTGAATAATCTGAATATAGAATACAAGAAAGGTTCACCAATTAGAAAAAAGGAATTACTTAATATTGATCCTATTTCGTTTACCAGCATTATTATATTGAGTGATCAGCTTTTATATGACAATCTTGAATCTTCTGATGCAAAAACATTGATAGTATTATTGATATTAAGGGAGATCATGCAGCAATATCCTGAAAGAAGATCTGAAGTAAATATTTCATCAGAGATTCTTTCAATAAAAAACAAGGAATTAGCTACAATATCCGCAATAAATGATTTTATAGTAAGTAATAAACTGATTTCAATGATTTTTTCACAAATAAGTGAGAACAGGAGTATTAATCAAATTTTCCGGGAATTATTCAATCCAGAAGGTTATGAGATTTATCTAAAACCTGTTTCATATTATCTTCCAATAAATAAGACCGCAACTTTTGCGGAATTAATAGCTTCAGCAAAGAGAAGGGGAGATGTAGCCCTCGGTATTATCCAGAATACTCGGAAAGAGAATAATATACGTATTAATTTGAACAAAGATGAGAAATTCATAGTAAAGGATGAAGATAAAGTTATAGCTTTGTCTGAATGAAGTCATGGATAAGAGGATTAACATTATCTTATCAATTTCTCTTTTCCTTTCAGGATTGATTGCTTTTCCTGCATTGATTTATGCAATCAGGATTTCGTTTTATTATTCGGGGTATACGTTATTTACATCTATTTCATTACCTTTCTTGATAATAATAGGTTTTATTTCAGGATTAAGCTATTGGGGGAAGAAAAGCGATACTTCAAAAGACATACTGAGATTATATATAATATCACAATGTGGATTCTTGATTTGGTGGCTTTGTTTTGAACAGGTTTTAAGATTGATTAATCCAATATATATATATATAGGACAAGCTGCTTTTAAAGGAAGCCCTGGTTTAAGCATTTTAAAAATTATCTGGATTTCATTAATAATTATTCCTTTTTGTTTTTTTATTTCTTCAAATATAATTTTATTCACCAGATACATAATAAAACTGACACAAGATTTCAAGAAAGTGATTATTGAAGCTGTTTGCATCTACTTCTTTTCATCATGCTTAGGTCTTCTTGTTTATGCATTGCTGGTTGGTAGCTATTATTTCACTTTCAAGTTGTATTATATAGCGACATCTTTGCTATATTTAGTGATAATAGTGGGATTAACTTTATTGAGATCAACATGGGCTCATCCTGCCATTTTGAAGAGAGAATTAGATGAAGGAAATGGAGCTTATTCATCAAAACAAGCTTTCTCGCAAGCACAGAAAAAAATGATATTGATAGCTTGCTTGATGCTTGGATGGGTACTTGGTGCTTGCCTGATACTTTGGCAGAAACTCTTCTCTATAATCCTCTTTTCTAATCAAATCACTTTTATTCTTATTAATACTATTTTTCTTCTCTCTCTTGGAATAGGATGCATCTTGAATTTCAAAGGAAGTACTAAGATACAATCTGTATTGCCAGGATGGGGAGTGACTTCATTCATATCATCCCTATGCTTCATGCTAAGCCTTATCCTGTATCCAAGACTTCCTTATTGGATAGAACATATAAATCACTGGTTCTATCACACAAGAATAACCTTTTATTTTATTAACGCTTTTATTTTTCTCCTTTTGTCTTCTTTTATAATTCCACCTGTATCTCTATTAGTATCTGGTTTTATTAAGACAGTAGATTTGATGACAATCAATCCAAAAGCACAGGGAGCATCACTATCAAGAATGATTAATTACCTTTTATGGGGAAGCATAGCAGGAATATTCCTTACTCAAATACTTGTAGTTCCTAGCTGGGGAATCAAAAAAGCTTTTTTCTTGAATGTAATAATGTCTTTTTTATTTGGAGTTTTACTTCTTTTTTCTTCCCCAGTGTGGAAAAAAAGATACAAAACACTTCTAAGTTTCTCTGTCTTAGCCATTATAATAGTTTTCCTTTATATGAGAAGCCCATGGGTTTCCTTAGGTTTATGGAGTACGAATATACATAGTCAATGGCAATCTATTGAATTCAAGGCTTTTATAAATAACAAGGAAAAGAGAAATGTGGTCTTTCATAAAGATGATATAATCCAGAATTATATGTTGATTGAAAATGAAAATAAGAAAGAAGATGGAGAATATGAGTTATTTATAAACGGTATTAGACAAATCAATTTCAATAACAAAAACCTGTCTTCAGCCCCAGTACTATTAAGCACAATACCAAACATGTTTATAGAATCAAACAATACATTAGTCCTGGGAGACAGATCTGGATTAATTGAGTATAGTTTGTCTTTTCTTGCAAACAGAAATGTGGACTTTGTTTCACCCTATAGCAATATTTTCCAGAAAATATCCAAGATAACGAATCTGAGTTTGAATTCTTCTCAAAATAAGTTTAATCACTTTAAAGAAGATGAGTTTACTTACTTGATGTGGAACAAGAATAAATACGATATAATAATAATGGACTCCAGAATTATATGGCAATTGGGACAGGATAGATTTTATTCCAGGGAATTCTATAAAGAAGCATCTAAGCATATTAGTGAAAAAGGTTTTTTGGCTCAGCTTGTTTCATCAAGATGGATAGATAGAAGGATTTTTGATATAATTCTTACTAATGCAATAGAAGAATTTC
>JAFGND010000097.1 GCA_016927185.1 Candidatus Coatesiibacteriota bacterium | reverse complement strand
GGCGGGACATTATTAAAACCTTGTTTTCAAATCCCAGCTATGAAACAAAAATGGCTTTCAAGATAGTAAGGGAATTACTGAAAGTCTGCTGAAAAGGGATTTAATAATAAATATTGAGTTTTCAGTTATAATAATAGCTCCTCTATAAGTCAGTCCATGATGTCTAGGGGCTAGATTAAAACTCTTGACATTAAATCTTGTCAATTTTCATAGCAATGTTGATAAAAAGGGAAGATAGTCTTTGCTTCTAGGGAGGTTCTCATGAAAAAACTAATGGTAAATGCAGTTCTGATAATCGTTTCGTTTGGTTCATTATTTTCATCTCCCGGGGATCTTTTATTAACACTTACAGGTCATAATAAGGAAGTTCATGATGTTAAATTTTTTCCTAACGGAAATTATTGCATCTCTACCAGTCAAGATAGCACTGCCCGTCTTTGGAATCTGAAAACAGGAGTATCTGAATGGACAATGATAGGTCATAATAATGATGTTACAAGTGTTTCGATATCTTATGACAATAAATATGCCCTAACAACAAGTATGGACAGAACAGTTAAATACTGGGATTTAACTAAAAGATCTTTGATTTATACTTTTACTGATCATACAGATGCCGTTTGGGATTGCGATATTAGTCCTGATGGTGTTTATGCATTGACTGGTGGAAACTGGTATGATTCAATAAGATATTGGGATTTAGTAAAAGGGATTTGTCTGCAACTTATTCTTGAGAGAAGGTCTCCTGTTTATGGAATAAGATGGGAACGTAATAATCAACCTAGAATGATTACAGGAAGTTATGATTGGGGTCATGTTTGCTATTGGAACACTCAATCATGGAATAAAATATGGGATTCAGGTGATCTTCAGGGTCAAATAAATGATGTAGATATTTCTCCCTCAGGTGAATATGTATTATCAGTAAGTTATGCTTCAGCAGTCAATGATCGTGTCACCCGCTGTTGGAGAACAAGTAATGGTAATGTTGAATGGAGTTTTGTAGCACATAATCCTAGCAACACTACTGCAGCAAGGTTTTCTCCTTCTGGAAACGAATTCTTGACTTCAGGAGAAGATAATGTTGCTAGATACTGGAATTTTAGCACAAGAACTCAATTGTTATTATTAAATAGTCATACAGATGCAATTAATGAAATAGATATTTCAAAAGATAGTCATTATGCATTAACAGCAAGTAAAGACAAAACTGTTAAATATTGGGCATTAGATAATTACACTAGTTTTAATGATAATAAATCAGCTTCACATATTCCAACCAAATCTTTCACAGCATCACCTAACCCCTTCTCCTCCCGCTTGTCAGTTTCCCTGCCATCATCGGGAGCTGTCTATTCTATAACCGGTCGCCTGATAATGAAGCTTCCTAAAGGCAATCATTCTCTTGATACAAGCAAATGGAGAGAGGGAGTTTATATTGTGAAAGCTGGGAAAGAATGCAAGAAAGTGGTGAAGGTAGAATAAAAGCAAATATTTATTAATAGGATTTAATAATCAAGAGGGAGTTTATATGGTTAATATCTTATTTCTTGTTCTCATTACTTTTCAACTAACAGACATTTTCTATTACGAAAAGTATGAGGACAAAAATGGAGATATATTTTATTTTACTTCTCCAATAAACTATTCAGATAACTGGAAATATAAAGAAGTAGTTTCTACAAAGGATGGCAAGAAAGAGGGGAAATCAACTATTTTCAGAAAAGATGAATACACAGAAACAAGATTATTAGAAGGTTTTTACAAAAATGATGTGAAGGATTCTTTGTGGACTGCTTATTGTACTGATGGAAAGAATAAGGGGATTACTTTTTATTATAAAAATGGAAAGATTAATGGTTTATGCATACTTTATTATATTAGTGGCTATATAAAAGAAATTTGTTTTGCTAAAGATGGACTAATAGATTCTGTTTGGACTACATATTATGATAATTCTGTAATTGAATATTCAAAAGCCTCTCTTGGTAAAATTAAAAGTAAAGGATGGTTTAAATCTGGTAAAAGTCATGGGCAATTAGAAAAATATTATGAAGATGGAAAGATAAAATCGGTATGCACATATGTAAATGGGATTCTTAATGGAATTTGCAAAAACTATTACAATAATGGTAATATTGAAAGTGAAAGCGAATATAAAAACGGGGATTTAGAAGACAAATATTCTGAATATTTCGATAGCGGAAAAATAAGAATAGCAGGAAGTTATAAATCTAATATAAAGGATAATAAATGGATTTATTACTATGAAAACGGAAACATAAAAATGGAAGGCAATTATCTTGATAATGAAATGGACGGTCAATGGGTTTTTTATAAATCAGATCAATCTAAAACAAAAACTGTTAGTTTTACTTCAGGAGTAGCAGATACTCCTGTTCCCAATTGGGATCAACCTGAATATCAATGGGGTAAGAATGTTATACAAGAAATAGTATTAGGATCAAAAGCAACAAAGGAAGGCGAAATCTATCAAGAGAAAGACAGATTTAAACTTGAGGAAATTCCTATGGTAAAATTATCATATACTACTTTATATGGTAATAGTTATTTTAGTTGCTTCTTGTACAAATATAATGAGAATAAAAACAGATATGAATTTACCTTTTTTTATGGTGTATTGACAGAAGATGGAGATGATTATATATATTTTGATCTTAAAAGTCCGGAAATAGGAAAAATAGGAAAATGGAAAATCTCCTTATATGATAATTATAATAAGATAAAGGAATTTTATTACGTTGTTGAGGAATAAAGTAGAATACAGAAGGATTCCATTTCCAAAATGAAGGAGAAAGAAATGAAAGAAGAAAAGGGAAGTAGTTTTATAAAAAAATATGTCTTTCTTGACGCAAATATCTTTTTACATTTCAAAAAAATTGATGAAATCAACTGGATAGAAGAATTAAAAGCTGATGAAGTTTGTTTAAAGATAACTAAAATTACTCTTAAAGAATTAGCTAATCAAAAAGATATTAATCCACGAAAGTATTTAAGGGAAAAAGCTCAAATAGCAATTCAAGAATTAGAAGACATCTTTGAAAATAATATCGAAGTAAGACCAAATGTAACTATTGAGCATATAATTACAAAGATTGATGAATCTATTTTTTTGGAAAATAATCTTGATCCTCAATCAAATGACAACATATTAATAGCATATATAATAGATTTCAAGAATAGAAATAGTACAAATGAAGTCTATTTAATATCGGAAGATATAGGTGCAAAACTTATCGCTAAAAGCTTTCAAATCTCTATTATAAAGTTGGATCCAAAATACAAATTAAAGGGTGAATCAGATGAGTTAGAAAAACAAATAAAAATTCTAGAAAAAGAAAATCTTGAACTAAAAAATAAACTTCCAAAACTATTTCTAAAATTTGAAAACAAAACAAATATATTGCAAATATACAATGGTGAATTGATTTATATGAAAGATGAAGAGATAGAAGAGGAAATGAAACAATTGAAAAGCAAATATCCTTTTATATCTGAAACAAAAAAAGTTACTGATGCTCCTTTAAGTGGTATATTTGCATCATTTCAAAAATCTCCTTCAGACTATAATAGAGAATTAGAAGATTTTTACAAAAATTACTTAGAATATCTGAAGCAGAAACAAGCGTATGATATTATTTCACATTTCTCAATTAGTTTTTCTTTGCTCCTAAAAAATGAAGGAACTTCTCCAGCAAATAGAATAACTGTAAAGCTGCATTTTGGTGATGGTTTAAGAATCTATAAAGAAAATGATTTCCCAGTTGAACCTGAAAAGCCTGACTCTCCAAGTCAATCTAGATTCAATACTGCTAACATTAGCGTACCTTCTATAAATTCACATAATAGTTTTAATAAAATCATTCAAGAAAATATTGACAAACAAAGAAAACCTATAATTCGCAAAACAAATAGTTATGAGGTTGTCTTTAAACCTAATTTCTTACAGCATTATTCAAGTGAAAATCTTGATCCAATATTCGTTTTTTTTAAAGATCTTGAATTTAAACCTTTGAATATTCATTATTTAATTACATGTGATGAACTTCCTTATCCTTCAAAAGGTGAATTGATTATTAAGTTTGAAGATTAATAATCTATATTGAACTTATATAATACTATAAATACTGAGTTTTTTATCTTATTCTTTTTTCTTGACCTGAAACCGCTAATATTATTTTTCTTCACTATTCATAATTACCGACTACCCTCATCCATAAGGATTAGATTTCAATTTGCTTTTTAATCTTAATCAAACTGGATGAGGGCTTTTTCTTGATAGAATTCAGAAAATCCTTTTTCCTCATTTCTTCCCTCTTTTTCCAACTTCTTCCTTGACTCATAACTAAGCAGTAAATCTTTACTCATAAATATAAAATCTCCTAGAAAAGAGGGAATATGCAAACTGTTGAAGCAACTGCAAAGATCAAGATAATAAAGATGCTGGAAGAATCAGGATGGAGAGTGTTTGATTCTGAGAAGGGAAGAGCTAATGTATTTCTTGAAGACAAGGTGAAATTCCCGACTGAAGAGCAGGATAATCTTGGTAAGGATTTCGAGAAAACTAAGTTTGGTTTCATTGATGTTCTGCTTCTTGATGAAAAGAACTTTCCAGTGGCAGTTCTTGAAGCAAAGAGGGAGTCAAAGAACCCCTTGGATGGAAAAGAGCAGGCAAGAAGATATGCTAATTCAATAAAGGTAAGATTTGTAATACTTTCAAATGGCATTTCGCATTATTTCTGGGATCTGCAGAAAGGCAATCCTTATCAAATTATAAGGTTTCCAAACCTTGAATCACTATTTCATACAAACAGATATGAACCTAATCCTGAAAATCTTGTCAGGGAAGAAGTAAAAGAAGATTACATAGTATTAACCCAAGATTTTAACTATTGTAAAAAAGCTGAATATCTAGATGAAAAAAGTAGAGAAGGATACATAAAGATATGCAATCTCAAATTCTTGAGAAAATATCAAGTAGAAGCAGTTAGATCCATTCAGGAAGCAGTCAAGGAAAACAAGGACAGGTTTCTTTTCGAAATGGCAACAGGGACAGGAAAAACACTTATAGCAGCTGCAGTTGCCAAACTATTTCTGAGAACCAAAAATGCATCAAGAGTCTTATTCTTAGTAGATAGGATTGAATTGGAAATACAAGCAGGAAAGAATTTATATAAGTATTTGACTCCTGACTTCAAGACAGTAGTATTCAAAGAGAATTTCAATGACTGGAAGAATGCAGAAATAGTAGTTTCAACTGTCCAGACTTTGCTTTTCAATAACAAACACAAGAGATACTTTGTTCCAACAGACTTTGACTTGATTATTTCAGATGAAGCTCACAGATCCATTGGTGGAAACAGCAGGGCAGTATTTGATTACTTTGTAGGTTACAAGCTTGGACTTACAGCAACACCAAAGGATTATCTGAAAAAGGTAGATGAATCTGATTTATCAAGGAATGATCCAAGACAGCTTGAAAGAAGACAGTTACTTGATACTTACAAGACATTTGGATGTGAAAGTGGCAATCCAACTTTCAGGTATTCTTTGATTGATGGAGTAAAAGATGGTTTCCTGATTAATCCAATAGTAGTAGATGCAAGGACTGAAATAACAACAGAACTACTGTCAGAACAAGGATATTCAGTAATGGTAGAAGATAAAGAAAATGGTACAATAGCTGAGAAGTTTTTTTACCATAGAGATTTCGAAAAGAAGTTCTTCTCTGATGAAACTAATTTAATATTTTGTGATACTTTCCTGAAGAATGCCCTGAAGGATCCAATTACTGGAGAAATAGGGAAATCAATAGTTTTCTGTGTCAGTCAGAATCATGCTTCAAAGATTGCTCAATTACTTAATCAGTTAGCAGACAGATACTTCCCAAATATGTATAATTCAGATTTTGCAGTTCAAGTTACCTCAGATGTAACTAATCCTGAAGAAATGTCTAAAAATTTTGTATATAACAAACTTAATGGGAATTCAGACTTTATTGAAGATTACAGGACAAGCAAGACAAGAGTTTGCGTAACAGTAGGCATGATGACAACAGGATATGACTGCGAGGATATCTTGAATCTTTGCTTGATGAGACCTATATTTTCACCAACAGACTTTGTTCAGATAAAAGGTAGGGGAACAAGGAAATTCACTTTCCAGTATAAGGAAACATCAGTTGAAAAAGAAAGATACAAGCTATTTGATTTCTTTGCTAATTGTGAATATTTCGAAGAGAAATTCAATTATGATGAAGTCTTAGATCTACCTTCAATGACAAAAAGTAAGGAAATTATTGGTCAAGATATATACATTGATGATAAAGATCTTTTTAAAGATGAAGGATTTGAAAGTACAATTTCTGATCCCTTGAAGCAATACAAGGAAACAGTCATTGGTGCTGAAGGAATGAAACCTGACAGGATGCTTTTCGAGAGATTTCAAGATAAGGTAAAGACTAATGAGTTTGTTCAGAAGAAAGTGGAAGAAGGCAGTTATGATGAACTGGAACATTATATCAAAGAGAATATCTTTGAGAAACCAGAAGACTATTTCAATCTTAATAAAATCAGACAGGCATTGAGATTAGATAGAAGAATAACAATAAAGGAAGTAGTTCAGAAGATATTTGGACTTATTGATACAATAAAGAGCAAGGATGAGTTGCTTGAAGATGAATTCGAGAAGTTTCTTACTATATACAAACCAGACAGCGAGTATGCAATGCTAATCAAGTCCTTCATGAAAGCATATATTACTGACAATGAGATAAGAGATATAATAGACAAAAAAGAATTCGGGAAATTGCATACTAATCCCAAGTTCAGCATGATTGACTTGAAGGATCTTAAGAAGGATGAGAAGAATGACTGGAGTTTCATTATTCCAGAATATATAAAGGATTATGTAAATTTGAATAGATTCATGTAACTGAAAGGAAAGAAATGTATTACTTAATTATTTGCAAAAAGGGAGAAGAAAATTATTTTCTTTGGAGAAGAGAAAAGGAATGGGTGTATTTGCATAAAACAAGGCAAGAAATGGGGAAAACGAAATTAAAAGAGATATATGATATTGATTTATCAAATAAAGATCATCTATTAACTACTTATATAAAACTCTACAAACTAAAAGAAGGTTATGATGAACCTGAAGAATTATTGGATTGTGGACGATATATTTCAATGAATATATGTCTGCAATTTCTAGAACTGTTTAAATAAGGATTTTAAAATGTTAGATACAGAAACCAAGAGGCATATTGATAATGCTAGAGATGTATTAGTAGGGAAAGTTCCAGATCCCAAATCACAAGTTGAACAGATAACAATTGCACTAATTTACAAGTTCATGGATGACATGGACAAGGAATCAGAGGATGTAGGCGGGAAAGCCAGCTTCTTTACTGGAGAATTCAAGCGATTTGCATGGAGAGAAATGTTTGATCCAGCTCTTGGTGGTTATCAGATGTTTCTTCTTTACAGTGAGGCATTAGAAAGAATGAGTCAGAATCTGAGCATTCCAGAGCTATTCAGGAATATTTTCAAGAATGCATACTTACCTTACAAGGATCCTGAAACCTTGAAAGCATTTTTGAAGGAAATCAGCTGGTTCAATTATGATCACAGTGAAAAGCTTGGAGATGCATTCGAATATCTGCTTTCAATTATGTCTTCACAAGGTGATGCAGGGCAATTCAGAACTCCAAGACATATAATAGATTTTATAGTAAAGGCAGTTGAACCTTCAAAGAATGACAGGATTCTGGATCCAGCTTGCGGGACAGCAGGCTTTTTGATTTCTTCATACAAGTTCATTCTTGAACAGAACAGGAAGGAAAGACCTGGTGACTTGTTGACACCAGATGAGAAGGGCAAGCTAGCAAATAATATAGTAGGTTATGATATTTCTCCAGACATGGTAAGGCTTTCCTTGGTAAATCTGTATCTTCATGGATTTGTGAAACCAAACATATTTGAATATGATACATTAACAAGTGATGACAGATGGAGAGATGATTTTGATGTAATTCTAGCAAATCCACCTTTCATGACACCAAAGGGAGGTATAAGACCACATAACCGTTTTCAGATTTCTGCAAAAAGAAGTGAAGTCCTGTTTGTTGATTATATAGCAGAGCATTTGACTATGAATGGAAGGGCAGGAATAATAGTTCCTGAAGGCATTATATTCCAGTCTGCAAATGCTTACAAGGCATTAAGGAAGATGCTTATGGAAAAATATCTCTGGGCAGTTGTATCACTTCCAGCAGGAATATTTCAGCCTTATTCTGGTGTAAAGACTTCAATATTGCTTCTTGATAAGATGCTATCCAAAAAGACAGACAAGATACTGTTTCTCAAGGTTGAGAATGATGGATTTGACTTAGGTGCTCAGAGAAGACCGATAGGCAAGAATGACTTGCCAGAAGCATTGAATACATTGCTTGAATACAAACACAACCTACATAATGGAATTCAAATGACTTTCAATGATAAGGAAGAATATGCTTAATCCATTATTAGTAGAGAAGAGCAGAATAGCAGAAAAAGGTGATTACAATCTGTCAGGTGAAAGATACAGAGATAATCTTGTTCATAAACATAAGAACTGGGATATGGTAGAACTGGGAGAGGTTTGTGAATTCCAAAAAGGAACTTCAATAACTAAAGCTAATGTTATTGAAGGAAATATACCAGTTATTGCTGGGGGAAAACAGCCAGCATATTATCATAATCAATCAAATAGAAATGGTAATATAATAACTGTAAGTTCATCAGGGGCAAATGCAGGTTTTGTAAATTACTTTGAATATCCAATTTTTGCTTCTGATTGCATCACAATTCAATCAAAAAGTAAATCTCTTTTAAGTATCAAGTATTTATTTTTTTTATTAAAGAATAAACAGGATGATATTTATAAATTACAGAAAGGAGGAGGGCAACCTCACGTTTATTCAGATGATTTAGACTATTATAAAATCCCACTCCCTCCTCTCTCTGTCCAGCAGGAAATAGTTTCAGAAATAGAGAATTACCAGAAGATAATTGATGGAGCAAAGCAAGTCATTCAGAACTACAAACCCCAGATAAAAATAGAAGATGACTGGGAAATGGTAGAACTGGGAGAGGTTATTACATTAGAATATGGAGTTGGTTTAAAAGAAGCAGATAGAAGAGAAGGGGAATTTCCTGTTTATGGTTCAAATGGAATAATTGGCTATCATAATGAATATTTGGTTGAAGCACCATTTATTATTATAGGGAGAAAAGGAACTGCTGGAGCTATAACTTATTCTGAACAGAACGGTTTTCCGATTGATACTACTTTTTTTGTAAAAATTAAAGATACAGATAAGGTTCGTTTAAAATATTTATATTTTATACTTCCATTCCTTGATTTGCAGAATCTAAATACTCAATCTGGAGTACCAGGGCTTAATAGAAATGATGCTTATTTAAAATTAATCCCACTGCCCCCTCTCTCTATCCAGCAGGAAATAGTTTCCAGAATAGAAGAGGAACAGAAGCTAGTAGATGCAAATAAGAGACTGATAGAAATCTTTGAACAGAAGATAAAAGACAAGATAAATGAAGTTTGGGAAGGATAATGGTTAATTCATAAATTGAATAGAATTTGGCTAAAGGAAATAATCTTATAAAGGAACTAATATGGAAATCAAAGAACAGAAATATAATATTAAAGATGCTTTTAAAAATTGCTTTTATGTTGTTCCACCTTACCAGCGAGAATATGTATGGAGAGAAGAGAATGTTGAAAAACTCTTACAAGACTTTTATGAAGAGTTTTCTCCTGAAAGAAAAACAGAATATTTTATTGGAAGTATAGTTGTATCTAAAATAGCTGGTTCACAAACATTTGAACTTATTGATGGACAACAAAGAATTACAACTTTATTTCTAGTACTTTGCATTTTTAAGAATTTATTTGCTAATAAAACAAAGGTAATAAATAAAATAAACGAGCTTCTAAGTTCAACTGATTTTATTTCAGAAGATAATTCTTTAAACGATAATAAAGAAGAGGATTTGGATGATGATTGTGAAGATTTTGAAGATGATTATATTGAAAAACCAAGATTAGAACTTTTGTATGAAGATTCAGCAGATTTTCTAAGCAGCTTTATTAATAATAAACTAACAGAAAGACTATTAGAAGATATTGAATCAAATGAGAATTTCAGAAGTTCAAAAGAGAAAATAATGGCTGCCTATAAATCAATTAAAGTATTCTTTGAAGATACTTTTAAAAATAATTTAAAAAAAATTCATAAATTCTATAAATACTTCTTGAACGACATTTATTTTATTCAAATTGAGACATTATCTGTTGGAGAAGCTATAAAAGTATTTGAAACAGTTAATGAGAGAGGAGTTGGACTTAATTCAATGGATCTCTTAAAGAATCTTATATTTAAGGGATTGAAAAAAGAGGATTATATAAAAGTTGCAGAAATATGGAAAGAAATTACAGATTTACTAACTAATAATAAGCAGAAACCACTAAGATTTTTAAGATATTTTTTTATGGCTAACTATTATATAGACAATGAAAAAGATAACGTATTAAGAGAGCAAGATATATATAACTGGGTATTAAAAAACACTAATACTAGCAATGAGATTGAGAGAAAGCCAATTGATTTTATAAAGAAGATTAAAAATAATGTAGAGATATATATAGATATATTGAATAATAAAATAAAAGGTAAAGAAAATGATTTTCTTAAAAATATCAGGTTTCTTGGTGGAAATGCCTATAGTCAGCATTTATTATTGTTTTTAGCAATTAAAGATGCTCCTTATCATATTATAAACGATTTTGCACGGCTAATAGAAGTTATTAT
>JAFGND010000001.1 GCA_016927185.1 Candidatus Coatesiibacteriota bacterium | reverse complement strand
TTTTTTTTTTTTTGACTATATGGAGATTTACAAAGAAAGATAATATAAAATCTACCAGAATGTTATTGGGTATAGATTTTATAAAAGTATTGCCAAAAATAAGGAATAAATTCAAGGAGGTTAATATGAAAGTTCTATTGCTTTTATCATTTCTCTTACCATCTTTACTTCTTGGCTGGGAGAAGTATTATGGGGATACTATCTATAATGAAGAAAATCCTGGGATTATAAAAGATAAAGATGGGAATTTCACAATATGTGAAATAATGCAAGAACGGAGCGAAATTGACAATATTGATATTAGCTTGTTCAGGATTGACAAGAGTGGAAGTATTTTATTTAAGAAGGATTTCAACAAGCTTGATACAATAAGATCCTTTAATATGATAAATACAACTGATGGTTCTCTAATTATTGTTGGAACAATTAAATATAGAAACGCTTTTGGACAAGTATATTTGATGAAAGTAGATAAGGAATATAATGAATTATGGAGTAAGGTATATGGTTCTAACGATTACAATTATGGCATCTCCTTGGTAGAAGCAGATAATGGTGATATAATAATAATAGGAAGTACTTTCAACAAATCTGAAAGTCATGATATTTATCTACTGAGAACTGACAGTACAGGTAACATAATCTGGGAAAAGCAATATGCAAATTCAGGATTGGGACATTCTAGTCTTTCATCTATTTCGAAACTGAATGATGGAGGATTTATTACAGCAGGAAGTACGAGAAATAATCAAGAAGATACAACAAAAGTCTTTTTAATGAAGATAGATAGTGAAGGAAATATAGTATGGGAAAAAATGTTTGGTGATACAGGTAATGACATTGGGGAATGCGTAGAAATAACAAATGATGGAGGTTTCATTATCACAGGTGATTATGAAAACGAACTATGCCTTCTCAAAACAAATGCAGATGGTATCAAGGAATGGGAAAAGACATTTAAGGAGAATGATACTACAGTTGGAATCTGTGTTAAACAGGACGAAAACAATGACTATATAGTAACAGGCTGGGATTGGAGTAAATCCTCACGTGAGGGTTTTTTGTATTTGTTGAAAACAGACAATGCAGGTAATAAGATCTGGAGTAGAACTTATGGTGAAGATAATTCTGCTGAAAGAGGAGTACACATAATAGTGACAAGCGATGGTTATTATATTGCAGGTGATCGGTATACAGAAACTCATGGCTTGGACTTCGATATTTATCTTGTTAAAACTGATAAAGACGGTGAAACTGGATTCTCTTCTTATGTTTCTACTAAATCCCTTCCCACCCCCTCCCTCTCCATCTCCCCCAACCCATTCTCAACCCACTTGTCAGTTTCTCTTCCTTCCTCAGGAGCAGTATATTCCCTGACTGGTCAGTTTATAATGAACCTCTCCAAAGGCAAGCATTCTCTTGATACAAGCAAATGGAGAGAGGGAGTTTATATTGTGAAGAGTGGGAAGGAATGCAAGAGGATAATAAAGATTAATTAAGAGAAAAGGCACCAGCCTTTCACTAGTGCTTTCTTTTTTATTCATCCTGGACTGTTCTGAATGCAAGGTTCTTTCCCTTATAATCTATCTCTATTCTGGAATTGTCCTTTATCTCGCCTTTCAGTATCATCAATGCAAGATTGTTTACTATTTCATTCTGAAGTACCCTCTTCAAAGGCCTTGCCCCAAAGCTTGGTTCAAAACCTTCATTCGCAAGATATTCCTTTGCGGTATCAGTCAATTCTATTACGATTTTATGCTCATCAAGCCTTTTCTTAATTTCCTTAAGTTGTATTTCAAGAATTGCAATTATCTCTTCCTTGTTAAGACTGTGAAATACTATTATCTCATCAATCCTGTTGAGAAATTCTGGCTTGAGCGTATTCTTGAGAAGTGTACTCACTATTGCAGTTATTTCCTCATCGGAATTCCTGTCTTCAACCATTCTCATTATCTGCTCGCTTCCAAGATTGCTTGTCATAATAATGACAGTATTCTTGAAATCTACTGTCCTTCCCTTTCCGTCAGTAAGTCTCCCATCCTCAAGTATTTGAAGCAGTACATTGAAAACTTCAGTATGGGCTTTCTCTATCTCATCAAAGAGCACAACACTGTAAGGACGTCTTCTTACTGCTTCAGTCAGCACTCCTCCCTCGTCATATCCAATGTAACCAGGAGGGGCACCAATAAGTCTTGATACAGAGTGCTTTTCCATGAACTCGCTCATGTCAATTCTTATCATTGCCTGTTCATTATCAAACAAGAATTCTGCCAGTGCCCTTGCAAGTTCCGTTTTTCCTACACCAGTAGGTCCTACAAATATGAAGGAGCCAATTGGTCTCTTGGGATCCGACAAACCTGATCTTGCCCTTCTGACTGCATTTGAAACTGCATTTATTGCCTTCTCCTGCCCAATTACACGCTCTGAAAGCCTTTCCTCCATTTTCACAAGTTTCATGATCTCGCTTTCAATAAGCCTTGATACTGGTATTCCAGTCCATCGTGATATTATGGAAGCAATATCCTCTTCATCAACTTCCTCTTTCAGTATTTTTCTGTCTTTCTGAATCTCAGCAAGTTTCTGATTAGCTTCATTGATCTTCTGGACAATTTCCTGCATTGTGCCATATTTAATCTTTGCAAGTTCCTCAAGATTTCCCTCTCTTTCAAGTTTCTGCTCTTTTGTCCTTAGTTCCTCTTGTTCAGCCTTGAGCTTCGATATTTCTGTTATGATTTCCTTTTCTCTCATCCAGTGAGCCTTGAGACCATTCAGTTTCTCTTCAAGCTCAGCAATCTCTCTGTTTATCTCATTCCATTTTTCCATTGTTGCAGGATTGGATTCCTTCTCTTTTCTCAAGGCTTCCCTTTCAATCTGAAGCTGCATTATCTGCCTGCTTATAACATCAATCTCTGTTGGCAGTGAATCTATCTCAATCCTGAGTTTGCTTGCAGCTTCATCAATCAGATCTATTGCCTTGTCAGGAAGGAATCTGTCTGAAATGTATCTGGTTGAAAGAACCGCAGCGCTTACAATTGCTGAATCTTTTATGCGCACTCCATGATGGGTTTCGTATCTCTCCTTCAAACCTCGCAGTATTGCAATTGTGTCTTCAAGAGATGGCTCCATTACAGGCACGGGCTGGAATCTTCTCTCTAATGCAGCATCCTTCTCTATATTTTTCCTGTATTCATCCAGTGTTGTTGCACCAATACAGCGAAGCTCTCCTCTTGCAAGTGCAGGTTTCAGCATATTTCCTGCATCAACAGCTCCTTCAGCTTTTCCTGCCCCTACAATTGTATGAAGCTCATCTATGAAGAGAATTATCTTCCCCTCACTTTTTATTACTTCCTGTATCAATGCCTTTAATCTGTTCTCGAATTCTCCCCTGAACTTGGTTCCAGCAAGCAGCGCTCCTATATCAAGAGCTACAACCTGTCTGTCCTTGAGTGACTGGGGCACATCACCATTTACAATCCTCTGGGCAAGTCCCTCTACAATAGCAGTCTTTCCGACTCCGGGTTCTCCCTGAAGCACAGGATTGTTCTTGGTTCTCCTTGAAAGCACCTGTATAACACGTCTTATTTCCTCATCACGCCCGATCACTGGATCCAGTTTCCCCTTTCTTGCAAGATCAGTTAAATCTCTGCCATATTTCTGCAGCGTCTGATACTTTTCCTCGGGATTCTGGTCAGTTACTCTCTGTTCACCTCTTATTTCCTTCAATGAAGTGAGTACTTTTTCTCTTGTAAGCTGAAATTCCTTGAATATGCCTGAAACTATATTTTTAGCTGCAAACATTCCAAGAAACAAGTGTTCAGTGCTTATATATTCATCCTTGAATGCTTCCGCCTCCTCGAATGATTTGTTTATAACTGCATGAAGATCACCTGATATGTAAATTTGTGAAGCAGCATCTCCTTCAACCTTTGGAATCTTTCCTATTTCTCTTGTGATATTTTTAAGCATTTTGTCAGATGCGACAGAAAGTCGTTCCAGCATTGGACGTATTATACTGTCTTCCTGCTCCAGAAGTGCTTTAAGCAGATGAAGTGCAGTAATCTGCTGCTGTTTTCCTGACAGGGCTTTCTGCTGTGCATCAGCAATTGCTTCCTGTGACTTTACAGTGAATTTCTCAAGATTCATAAATCCCTCCACGACTTTTTTCAATTTATATAGAAAATATCATACCAGACTTCTTATACCTATAAACAGAAGCTTTTCAAGAATCATTGAGCATGTCATTTTGTCATGGGTCCTTAAATATAGTGTTTCAAGGTCAGGTTTCAAGAAACAAGACTGGGTTAATAAGCCAATAAGCATATGAAAATCAATGTTTTATATGATTGACTTATACTAAAGACGAATTGCCTAATAACAGGTTTCCTGAAAAGCCCTCTTTATTAGTTTCCGTTAAATCAATGACAATCAAAGGTTTATGGTTTAATTTTTCTTGCTTCTTTAACAAGATAGTTGACAGGGAAGTATGATAGAGAAACCTGACCAGTGATAATTGAAGTCCTAAGGAGTTTGTATGAATAAGGTAAGCGTAGTTGGAACTGGTTATGTAGGTCTTGTTACAGGAACTTGTCTTGCAGAAATAGGGAATGATGTTATCGGTGTGGATATAGATGAGAACAAGATTAATAATCTCAGAAACAGCATAAGTCCTATTTTCGAGCCGGGCATAGAAGAACTCCTTAAGAGAAACATAAATCAGGGAAGATTGAGATTTACAACAGATATCAAGTATGCAGTTGAAAACAGCAGCATTATTTTCATTGCAGTTGGAACTCCCCCGCTTCCTACAGGAGATGCTGATCTTTCATATGTCAAATCTGTAAGTGAACTGGTTGGCAAATACATGAATGGCTACAAGATTGTAGTTAACAAATCAACAGTTCCAATAGGCATGGGAGATATTGTTACAAAAATAATAATGGAAAATCAGTCTGAAAGTTTCGATTTCGAGGTTGTTTCCAATCCTGAATTTCTTAAGGAAGGTTCTGCAATAAACGATTTCTTTTTCCCGGACAGGATTATAATTGGAACAAGAACTGAGGGAGCAGCTCAGACTATGATAAATCTTTACAGACCATTGAAGAGCCCCATTATTGTAACTGATGTAAGAAGTGCAGAAATGATAAAATATGCATCAAATGCTTTCCTTGCAACAAAAATATCATTCATAAACGAGATAGCAGCATTATGCGAGAAAGTCGGTGCAGACATTGAGCTGGTTTCTCATGGAATGGGTATGGATAAGCGCATAAATCCAATGTTTCTCAAGGCGGGTGCAGGATTTGGTGGTTCATGTTTTCCAAAGGATATCAGCGCTCTTATCAAAATAGGCGAGCAGAACAATATTAATCTGGGGATAGTGAAATCTGCACAGGAAGCTAATTTCAAGCAAAGAAAAATGGTTTTCTCCAAGATAAAAAATCTATGTAATCCATTGGAAAACAAGACAATAGGAATTCTGGGAGTGAGTTTCAAGCCGAATACCGATGATATACGGGAAGCTCCATCAATTGATATAACAAGATGGTTTCTATCTGAAGGCTGCAAGGTAAGGATTTATGATCCTGTTGCAAATGATGAATTCAGGAAGATTTTCAATAACAGTATTGAATATGCAAAAAATCCGGTAGAACTTGCAAGAGATGTTGATCTGTTACTTCTTTTAACTGAATGGAATGAATTCAAGGAACTGAATTTCACTGAGCTGAAAAGCGTTGTAAGATCCCCATACTTCTTTGATGCCAGGAATACATATGATCCAAACCATGTTCAGTCAAAAGGATTCATATATGACAGTATAGGAAGGGGAAGTGGTATTCCGCATAGTACAATAATTGATAATTATTAGAATGTAAGTTCTTATAGATATAATGCAATATTATGGATAAAGAGAAAATATACAAACTGATTATACCTGTCATTGCTATAGCTGAAACGCTTGCTTTGATAATCCTTGTAACATATATGTTGTGGCCTGAACCACCTCCTGATCATGAAAAGGAGAGAAAGGAAGTCGAAGATAAACTCAAGGAGGCAATACCAATTG
Source organism: Candidatus Coatesiibacteriota bacterium (assembly GCA_016927185.1). Taxonomy (GTDB): domain Bacteria; phylum JAFGND01; class JAFGND01; order JAFGND01; family JAFGND01; genus JAFGND01. The sequence continues at coordinate 24,708 of JAFGND010000001.1, read as the reverse complement.
TACTTTCAAACATGTTTGTTTCATCAGAGAAAATAGAAGTCATAAAGGGAAATGAAGCAAAAGAATTCAATCTGCCTTATTTCTCTGAATACATGGAGAATTACATATCAGTATCAGTAATAATAAAGGGTGATTATAAAATCGGTTTCAGTGAACAATCTTTCAGGCAGCTTAATGTAAAAAAAGATAAAGATAGGTATTTTGCTACAGTAAACCTGTACAGACCTGCTCTCATTTCCAAGAAAGCTGATTTACTAATGTTTGATCCAACAAATGGATGGTATAACAAATTCCATGATGCAAACAAGATGGAGAATATCGAACAGGAATTAAGGGAGCATATTTTCAAGAGGCTGGATTTAGAGAAAGAAAGAAATGATGTTCAGAAGAAGGCAAAAGAAGCATTGTTTGCACTCGGGATTTCCATTTCATGTCACATTGATGTTGTATGGGATGAAATATCCAAAGAGGAAGAGCAGAAACTTGTTCCAGCAGCTACCCAGATTGACAGTACAAAATCAATAAAGGCTGAAAAGAAACCACCTATGCCTAAGGACAAGAAAAAGAGAACTCCTCAACCACCTGCAAAGAAGGAAGCAAAACCTGATCCAAAGACAGCTGTAAAAGTGCTTTTAAAGAAAGATGCCCCTAAGCCTGAAAAGATAGCTTCTCCTGATAAGAATCCATGATAGGTTTTTTAGGGAAAATAACCTGAAAATCTGTTCCCTTGCCTGGCTCACTTTCGAAGTTTATTCTTGCCTGATGCCTGAGAGCAATCCCCATAGCTATGTTAAGTCCTGTACCTTTAGCTGGAGATTGCTTTGTAGTGAAAAATGCCTGAAAAATCTTTGTATGGTTCTCCTTGGGAATACCTATTCCATTGTCACTGACTTCCAGGATTATCTGATTCAGCTCCTCTCTAACAGTAAGTATTATTTCTCCCTGAGATATTATTGAATCCTTGGCATTCTTCAAGAGTATCCTGATAAGCTCCATTATTTCATCAGGATTACCACTTATTACAGCCCTTTCAACCTTGAATCTGAGAGAGAGATGTATTCTCTTCTGGGTTGAATGCCACAAATATTGTTCATTTTTTACTATATTCTTAATATATTCTATTATATCAAAATTGAGGAATTTATGAGCTAATTTCAGATTTGCATAATTCTGTATATTTTTTATCAAGACACTGTTCTCCTCAGTCTTTTTTATTATAATATCTATAGTCTGTTTCACTTTTTCCTGATCCCCTGGATGTTTCTCCAGATATTGTGCTCTTGCACTGACAACCCCAAGTATATTATTGATTTGTCTTGCAGCACTCAGGACAAGTTCAGCAAAATCCTTCAAATCAGAAAGTTCCTTAAGTTTCTCATCGTAATAGAACTGCTGGGTTAAATCATCTATGAAACAGATTATCTGTTCATCATGCTTGGAAAATGTTATATTGAGATTCTTGCCACCCGGAGTAATAATTTTCCTGTTTCCATAAAGATCTTCACTTTTTATTATATCATGCCATTCATTTCCCAGAATTGAATCGAACTCCTTTAGCGAATGATTTCTCCTAAGGGGAACAGGATATAATATCTGCAAAGCCTTTCTTGTAAGGCCAGTTATAATTTCATCCCTGTTGAATGAAATCATCCCAATAGGAAGTATATTCTGGAATTCATCTACAAGATTAACCAAGGATTGATACTTATTCTTGAGATGTTCCTTGTCGCTGCTTATGAGGATATGCAGCAGTATATCAGGATTATCTGCAGAACTATGCCATACCTTCTTCCATATCGTTTTCTCTTGAAATCCGAACAAATCAGTGATATTGATTTCCAGAGTGTTTGAGGCTTCATTCATTATCAGATCCTCTATCTTCATTGCTTCAGTAGCAGTCCAGCTCATATCTTCCCAGATTGGAGTCTCTGAATGGTTTAGGAAAAAAGGCAATTTGCTTCTTGCTTCCTTGTTTATCCAGTATATTGTACCGTTTTTATTTAGACCAACTAGCGGAGTTGCAATCTCAGCCCAGAGAGGAATGCTTTTTAGCATGGTCTTTAGTCCTTATTAGATATCAATAATGTCAATTGAATTTTAGAAATGAATACTTCCTTCCATAGAGAATTGATAATTCCATTTTGAGGTTTCATTATCTGTTTTTGAATAAATAGCAGTTGAGTAAAGTCTTGTTGTTATGAAACTTAGGGGATTCCAGTCTATATTCAAGTCAAGATACATTGCATCTCTTCTGCTGTAGCTGTTCCAGTCCCAGCTATTCTGTCTCGTCAGGTTAAATGCTGGTATTACAATAAGTTCTCCAATATATTTATGCTTGCCGAAATTGAAAGTAAGAGATAGACTTTGACCATAGCTTCTCTTTATTTCCCATATTTCTATCCATGAATCCCTTTCATTCTTGAAGGTGAAAGCCAGATTGCTTAGAAGCAAAGAACTCCAGTTTTCCTGCCATGAAATCCAGGGATTATGCTTTACAGTTTTTGCACCCTGTTCTTCATGATTCCATGTATCTATTTCCTTTAAGGTTATTTGTGTTTTATCCTTGGGTTTCATTATAATCTTGTTAGTCAATGTATTCAGATTAAGCAGTTTTTCTGTATCATAATTCCATTCCTCGCTTTTTCCAAAGTCATATCTGGAGCTCAGGCTTAACTGAGAGAAAGGTGTTATTTCAGTTCCAATACCGTAAATTGTTGGATCAGAAAGAGATAAAAAATCACTTTCATTCCAGTTGGTGAAAATGATATCTTTGAGACTTCCATTAGCTCCCTTTCTTATCCAGCCGTTTTTTTCATTATTTATATCAAAAATCAATGATATGAAATTCATTGGAGTATAATATTGTCCAGGATAGAATTTAATTTCACTTTTTATCTTTCTTCTCTGTTCTTCCTCAACAATGAATGGAGAAAGCTGCAATGAAAAATCATCATATTGACCTTCAAGAGTTTCCTTGAAATAAAATCCCTTCAAGGCATCAGTTGTAATCTCTAGTGTTAATTCCCTTCCAAGCTGGCTGGTATGCCATGGAAGAGATGCCCTGTCGTCTTTTGTTTTTCCTTCCTCGAATTTGACTGAGGCAGAAAGATTGTTTATGGGAGAAATCTTGAACTGCGTATACCATGTAGATTCCTGGGATTTCACGTCTGGCAGAGAATCTTCATATGTGAAATATTCGCTGATCCAGTTCCTTTTATAGAATGCCTCTATATTCAGACTGTATATTTTCACGTTATCCAGTAATTCTTTTGGCAAATCATAAGATATCTTGCTTTTTCCCATATTGGTTACTACATCTTGTTCAGTTTCCTCTCTTGACCAGTTCAATGCAGTCAGTGTCATGGAAGGAAATTCGGGTTTGTTTTCAGAGATTTCTCCTTGAAAACTCTTGCTCTTAAGCAATCTTTCTGATCCAATGGAATCAGCCCAGGAAGTCTCTAATCCGCAAATAATGCTTATCGGAAGCCAGGAATATGGCTTCACTGTAGCTTCCTCGCTTATTCTATCTCTTATTGCTCCACCTGAATTATATAATGTGTCAAGATTCTCGAATTTCTCCGTATTCCTCAGATAATCAATAAAAACCTGCATGATATCTGATCTTAACTGAATTTCTCCTCTTCCAGCATAAGCAGCATTTGTTGTATCCTGCTTGCTTAAGGCAAATTCAGGCTCAATTCTTATGGAACTGTCCTTGAAAGGTCCTGGCAAATCTACTCTCAAACTCTGGCTTGAGAAGTGCCTGCTCTTGTATCTGATATAATTACCACCCAGTCTTGCCTGCTTCAAAGGTTGTATGCCTAGCTCACCTGCATACAAATCAAGACCGGTTTTCTTCTCTAATTCATATGTTACTTCAAGAAAGCTGTTTGTAGAAAGCAGGTTTTCATCAATAATCAGAAGTGATCCTGTGGAATAATCCAGTATATAATCATTGCCCCTGTCTAAAGGGAGCTTGTCAAGGTATACAGTTTCACTATTCTGGATTATTTCCTGATGCTTGAGAGAGAAAATACTTATCTCTGTTTCGTATTGAAAAGTTAATCTGTAAGTACTTACGGGATTATCCGGATCATAACAACCTGCATTGAAAGGCTTTTCCTGAGGGAAATGAAGTATGCCATTTTGAAAATCAAAAAACTCCTCATCAACCATTCCATCACTGTTTCTATCAAGTCCGAATCTTGACAATGAAATGCTTCTGTCAAGACTATCTCTTATAGACAAATGAAAAGAATGGGGAATTATCTTCTTGCCACCTGAACTGTAATAATTCGTCAAAGCCTGTGAACGCGAAGAAGATGCAATTAATATCCAGTATTCAATTCCATCTGATGTGAAATGTGCAGCAAGCAATCCAGATGATGGAACACTCTTCTGCATTACAAGAACATTGTCTTCTTTTATATAGTAGTAGTCTATTCCTGGATTTAATCTGTCAAAATTTCCTCTCTGGTTTTCAATTGTAAGTAATCTTGTATCCCTTGTATTATTGGATTGATTGCCATCATCAAGCCAGATTTCCATTTTATGAGGTTCATCTGGCACTATTCCTGTTCTGGTAAGTCTGTAAATGCTACCAAGATAATCAGTATCGTTTCTTGTTGTAGAACCGCTTCTGCCTTTTCCCTTGAAATAATCCCTGGTTTTCGCACTAATCCTCTCGCCAGCCCAGCTTTTTAAATACAATCTGGATTGATTGCTTTCTTCCTCAAAATAAAAGGCCTGCAGATATGCAGAACCACCCTTGATGGTAATGGGATTTATTATCTTGTTCTGATAATATGCCATCCTCTGTTCACCTACTGATGCCTCTTTCAATATATCCCTGTCTGCTCCCCTGTAAGTCGCCCCCCATTCTACATCATCTTCATCCGTATCATTATAAAAACCTGATATTGAACGTTTTTCATCAATATTGAATCTTGCATTTACATCATTCTTGCTGTCCTTCTGGCTATCGGTTTCTTTCTCACCCTTGATATAATGAGAACTGTTTCCCCTTATCTGAAGATTGGTTTTCTCGGCAAATTTCGTGGTCAAGCCATCCTTGTCTGTTGTCATATTAAGGAATGAGAATGCAGAAACACTTGTAAGATTATCCCAGGAATATTGTCTCCATTGATTCTTATCAAGCTCCCCTTTATCTATACCCTTTTCATTGATACAGAATATTGTATTACCGCTTAAGAAAACCTGTTCAATATTTACAGATGACAATCCATCAGTAAGGCTGTAATTCTTCCAGTCCTTTTCAGATGAAAGGTATCTTGTAAGTCCTTTATCTGAAGCGAAATAGCAGTCTGATGAAGACATTATTGCTGAGCTGATTTTGCTGGAGGGTAATCTATCGAAGTATATATAAGGGAAGAAATTATCCTGCGATGTTTCATATTTAAGTATAGTCACTCCATTCTTATCCGCTTTCGAATTCAATAACCAGAATTCCTCTGCGGATGCATAACCGATTGTTTCCCTTGAAACAGGAAGACTGGCAGAAGCTGCATAACTCTTGAATGATTTCAGTTCCTTGTTATAACGTATAAGTCCTTCATCTGCTATGAACCATATGAAAGAAGGGGTTTGTACAATTGAATGAAATCTCCATGCTGGCAGACCCTGCTTGTCGTATTTGGTAAATCTCTCAAACTTAATTGAATAGGATTTTATTCCTTTTTCAGTGCCTAACCAGAGATTGTCCTTTACAACCTGAATGCAATATACTTTTTCATTTTCAAGAGCAGTTTTCCATGCCTGACCAAGTTTGTCCCATAATGACAAACCTCCATCACAGGCAAGAAAGACATAATCGGTTGAGAAACATATATCATTAACAGGCAATTCAGCAATTTCCTTCCTGAATACTCTCCAGTCATTCAACCTGATGTCTGAAACTGCAAGTCCTTCTTCTGTGGTTACATAAAGATAATCCTCATCAAGCCCAATTTGTCTTACATTATTTCCACCAAGGACTTTGCCTGTAACAAAACTCCATTCCTTGTGTTCAATATTGTATTTAAGAAGACCTAGTGGAGTTCCGAAATATATATATGTAGGAGAAGATATTACAGGATATTTATAATTAATCCCTCTTGAAGTTTCCCCTTCGAGTATGCATGTCAATAAGAGTAATATGGAATAAATTCTTATCATAAGCTTTTGCATGTCTAAAAAGCTTATTGTATGTCAAGCAAAAAGGCTGAAACCGGTGAATGCAATAAGAAGGTTCCTTTTGATATCTATAAACTTTATGCTGTTTTAGGGATATTTCCCGGTTTTATGACCTTATAGTATCTGTAAAGCATGAGAAACGAAGAAAGTGCAAAAACAAGAGCGCTTATTGTGAAAGCAACTTCATATGAAAAGAACAGAAGTATAAGATAACCAACTAATGGACTTATTAAGCCCCTCAATCCAGTAAGTGTCACATGTATTCCCTGATATATTGAAGTGTCCCTGTTTTTGGCAAAATATAAGGAAGAGAGATTCCAGCTTAAACTAACCCCTGTCATTCCAATAGATAGTATGCCATACCCCAGATATAATACTGCTATCATATAATTCCCAGAGAAGAATTGAGATAAACAGACAAGAGTCGGGAAAATTCCAAGAAGCATGAATGAATAACCAGTAAATCTGTAAGGATTCTGCCTGTCAAAATAAGTACCTGCAAGAGGCGAAAGAAACAATATCCCCAGCTGACCAATAATGGATCTTGCTTCAGCAACTGTCTGATAATCTATATGCAGCCTTTCAACAAAAAACAAGGGCAGAACAGGAATAAGCAACAAGAATGCAAATCCATAGCAGAAGAAGTTCCTCTGGAAAATGGCATATTCCCTGTCTTCCTTCAGCACTTTTCTCAAGGATTTGTATGGAGCAAGCAGAAGATTCATATCAAAAGGATGGAATTCAGCATCTTTTCCATGCTCGAAAGAGATTAAAGCCAGCAAAACTATTGTTATGAAGCTTAATACTCCTCCAGCTGGAAACATAATACTGTAAAGAGAAGAATCTTTATCCAGAAGATATCCAGTCATATATGCTCCAATCATTGATGCAACTACATTAGCTGAAACTGCATATCCGAATAACTTCCCAATAATCTCCTGTCTGTAATACCTTTTATAGAGATTTGAAAATGCAGGAGATATAACAGTTACAGACATGAAAAAGCAGAGGAAAGCAAAAAGCAGAAATGGTATCGAATAATTGAAGAAGTAAACTAGACCTAAGGGAACTGCCCCTAATACTGCAAGAGAGAAAAGTATTATTTTCCTTCTTCTTCCAAACCCAAGCGCTTGTGTTAATGAAAGTGAAAAAATGAAACTTATGGGAGGAAGAAGCCCCAGTATTGTTATGGATTCCATATTGGCTCTCAATGTTTTCCGGAGTACAATGTCTGCCAATGACAGAATTCCAGCCGCCAGACCACCTAGGATTGATATAATCAAATGCCTGATAAAGAGATTCTTCTCTTGAGGCTCAAGGTACATATAAAGGCAGACACAGAAATATGCATTTTAAAAGCAAGTCAAAATATTGATGTTTTTTACTTTTTAAAGATAATTTTGCAGATTATGCTTGACTTTTTTTACTTCAAATAATTATTAAATGCAAATAGAAAGGAGCGAGAATATGAGAATAATGTTATTGATTTTTCTGTTGTTATTTTCAACCTGCCTGCAATCAGCGTCAGGTGATTTAATATGGAGCTACAAAACCGGGAACTTCAATTATGGAACTCCATATGTTGTTGATGGTGTGCTTTATGTCGGAAGCGGTGATCATAAAATCTATGCCTTGAATGCACTTACAGGTTCCCTTATCTGGAGTTATGAAACTGATGGAATGATACATGCTGGATGCATAGTAGATAATGGAATTCTCTTCATAGGAAGTTTTGACAGGAATATGTACGCAATGAATGCATCAACAGGTTCACCTATATGGGCATACCCAACGAGAGATGCCATAAGATCAACACCAGCTGTAAGCAATGGAATAGTCTATTTCGGGAGTGCTGACAATTCAATTTACGCAGTTGACGTGGAAACCGGAAATCAGATCTGGGAATATGAAACAGATTATGATGTTACCTCTTCGCCAGTCTGCTATAATTCAACTGTTTACAATGGAAGCTGGGACGGAAATATTTATGCAATTAATGCTTCAAATGGGCAGCTGAAATGGAAGTATTTGACAACTGACTGGATAATTTCCGGAGCAACAATCTATGATAGTGTAGTATACTTTGGATGCGATGATGGCTTTGTTTATGCATTAAACAGCAGTAATGGTGGTTTCAGGTGGAGATATGAAACAAAGAATCGTATAAATTCCTCTCCCGCAACAAGCGACAGCACTGTTTTCATAGGCAGTAATGATAGTTATTTCTATGCAATAGATACTGTTACAGGTCAGCTTAAATGGAAGGCAAATCTATCCTATCCTGTTTATCTTTCATCAGCAGGTATATCAGATGGTTATGCATATATTGGCTGCAGCGGGAAAACCCTTTATGCGCTTAACAAGCATGACGGGAAAATAATGTGGCAGTACAAGACAACTGGAGAAATTTTCTCATCAATATTCTGCCATGATTCCAAAGTATATTTCTCAAGCAAGGATCAATATATATATTGTCTTGATGCAACAGTATTGAATTTGCTTGTCCCGAATGGAGGGGAAATATGGGAAGCAGGAAGCACACAGGAAATAAAATGGGATGCATCAGCAAATTACAATGATTTCAAGATTGAATATACTACTGATGCCGGAAACAGCTGGATATATATAGCTAATGTGACAGGTGTGAAGAATCATTTATGGACAGTACCCCAAACTCCTTCGGATGCATGTCTGATGAAGATCACTTCAGGAAGCACTATAGAACAAAGTGACAATTTTTTCACGATCTATTCAACAGTAGGTTTCAAGGAAAAGAATTTTAGTTCTTCTATTCCCTTGAAAACTGTAATTTCACCCAATCCATTCAACAGGCAGTTATATTTCAGATCGTCTGATTCTGCAAGAATATATTCATTGACTGGTCAATTAATAAAGATACTGAAACCAGGTAACTACAATATAGATACTTCTTCATGGAAACCAGGAGTTTATATATTCAAGTCATTGAATTATACAAAGCGCATGATAAAAATCAGCAGTTAGTTATTTCTTGAGAAGCATATAAATATTCTTTTTATATGCTTCCACTCCAGGTTGATTGAAAGGATTTAACCTGAGCAATTGAGCAGATATTCCGCATGATCTCATGAAATAATAAAGAAGCTCCCCTATTTCATGTTCGTTCAACTCATCAATTTCTATTACATTGCAGGGGACATTCCCTTCCAGATGAGCTTTCAAAGTTCCTTCAAAGGCCTTCATATTTATGTAATCAAGGGTTTTTTCAGATAGATAATTCAAGCTATCCAGGTTTTTCTTGTTTTTCCTTATTCTAAGCTTGTATTTGCTTTTCCTGACAACAAGAAAAGTCTCGAAAAGCATTCTCTGTCCATCCTGTATGTACTGTCCCATTGAATGCAGATCAGTAGTGAATTGACAGGTTGCAGGAAATATCCCTTTTCCCTCTTTTCCTTCACTTTCTCCATATAACTGCTTCCACCATTCACCCAGATAATGAAGTTCAGGTTCAAAGCTTGATAATATCTCGATATTCCTTCCCTTGTTCATGAAATGATTCCTGCAAATTGCATATTGAAGAGATATATTATTCTCTACTTCTTTTTTCTCGCATTTATGAAGAGCTTTTCCTGCACCTTCAATAAGCTTTTTGATATTCAAACCTGAAACTGATATTGGCAATAATCCAACGGGTGTTAAAACACTGAATCTGCCACCAATATCATCAGGAATTACAAAGGTTTTTGCCTTGTTAATCTCAGCAGCTTTTTTCAATGAACCTTTGCTTCTATCTGTTGTAATGATAATCCTTTTCCATCTCGATTTACCATATTTCTTTTTCATGAATTCTTCCATAAATCTGAATGCAAGGGCAGGTTCAAGTGTTGTTCCACTCTTGCTTATAACATTCAAGAATACCTCTTTGTCCTTCAGGTATTCAAGAAGTTCCTCAAGATATCTGCTTCCAAGATGATGTCCCGCATAGAGTATTTCAGGCGATGTTTCATTTCTGAGTGCATCAATGACAGCTCTTGCACCCAGATATGAACCTCCTATACCTATAATCACGAATACCTGACAGTTACCTCTAATAAGCTCAGATGTCTCTTCCATATCCTTCAATAAACCTTTGTCAAATTTTTCGGGAAGATTTAACCAGCCAAGAAAATCATTGCCAGGGGAAGTCTTGTCTTTCAATGCCATATTAGCTGCCAGTGCTTTTTCTAATAGTGTTTCACTTACATCATTCCAGTCAATAATGGATTTGAATTTAACTGTCATTGTATTTATTCCTCAAATATAGGATCATAGCCTCTTTCTTCCCATGTATATTTTCCATTTCCAGTAATAGGTATTGGCAATTCCTCGTCTTCTTCCGAAGGATAGGCATAGAATGTATGCTTGAGAAAATCAATGCCTCTGATTATAGGCTCCTTTATGAAACTTATATCCAGCAGTTTGTTCTTTACCGGATACCCGAATGTTCTTATACCATACTGATTTGAAAAAAAGACAGCTCTTTCTATTTCATTGTTTGTTGTCATTATTACTCCGGATGATACCCTATAAACATACTGGGATCTGAAAACGGCTTTATATAAGGAACCAGATGCAACATCCTGGAATATATCTTCAGGTTTCACATCCATCTTGAGCAGTTTCACTCTCAAATTCTTGTATAAAGATATATTCTTTCCGTTACCAAGAAAAAGGATTTTTTTTATCCTCTTGCTGTTGTAGAAATCCAGGATAGTCTCTTCAGGTATTTTGTCAAACTTCTCTATATCAATCAAAATCAGGGCTTCAGTATGGGGAAAGCTGTTTATATTATTCCTTATCAAGCCTTTAGTTTCATCCTTGATAGCCTTATTTGCAAAATAAAGGTACACAAGAAAGACAAATGCAATGAATGCAAGAACACTTATAACTCTCGAGAAATGCTTGTTTTTCTTTATTTTCTTCCAGATACCTTCAGATCTTTTTCTTTTCCTGTGCTTTCTTTTTATAACTGAATAATCTATTGATTGGGTAGGGGGCAAATCAATCTTCTTGTCAGTAACTGTCTGGCTGTCAGAAGCTATTTCTTCAATCTTTTCGTTGTTTTCTGTTGTCATACCTCATGCCATTTTTTTATTTGCCAGCTAGTTTTTGCAAGGAGAAACATAATGGATTTCGTATCACATGTCAATAAAACAAGTCATGATAGAGGAACCTGTTTATGCATAGGAATAGATCCACATCAGAAAAAACTGGATGAAATAGAAGGTCTTGATAAAAGAAGCATGCTTCTTGATTTCGGAAGAAAAATAGTGGATCATACAAGAGAATTTGTATGTGCATACAAGATTAATATAGCATTCTTTGAAGTTCATGGGGCAAAAGGTATTGAGCAACTAATAGAACTTATCTCATATATAAAGAAATCAGGCACACCTTTGATACTTGACTGCAAAAGAGGCGATATTGGATCAACTGCTGAAGCATATGCAAAAGCCTGTTTTGAAGTTTACAAGGCTGATGCGGTAACTCTATCTCCTTATATGGGATGGGATTCAGTAAAACCCTTTGCTGATTACAAAGGCAATTTTTCCTTTATTCTTGCGCTTACAAGCAATGAAGGCGCAAATGATTTCCAGCTATCTGGAGGTCTTTATAGAAAAGTAGCAAAGAAAGTCATTGAATGGGACAAAGAAAATCTGGGGCTTGTTATCGGAGCAACTAAACCTGGTTATTTAAGAAAAATTAGAAAAAGCCTTGGTTTCAACGGTTTGATACTCGTTCCAGGTATTGGAGTACAGGGTGGGGATTTGAATAAGGTAATGGAATACGGGATAAACAACAATGGCAAGGGATTGATAATTAGTATTTCAAGATCAATTATTTTTGCATCCATGGCCAGGAAATTCTATGAAGCTGCTGCTAAAAAAGCTTTTGAATACAGGGCAAAAATGAATATTTAGCTAAAAATCCTCAGGGATATTTCCGTACATAAGTCTTATTTCCTTGTTTATGAAATCAGAAAGCAGTGAATTGCTGCAGATAATTCTCTTTAGATGATAAAATGAAACAGGTGGGATCTCTATAAATTCAAGAGCCATTTCATTATTGTCATTCCTTACAACCCTGCTCACAAGTCTGAAAGATATATCATCATTGGTCTGGTTAGCTGTTTGAAGATAAAAATTTATATGGCATATTGTTCCAATCGGGAAAACAGGTTGACCTTGCAGTAATACACCACTTAATGAAATATTTCTTGTCCTTAATTCAGTGATTTCTTTAGATAAAGATTCTGCCTTGATTGAAACCTTGATTTCAACTGAAATTCTTGTTTCTTTTCTTCTTTCCTTTTTATGTTCCATTGTTTTAAAGTAACATTATTTTAATCCTATTTAGTCAAGCGATTATTTCAGTTTTTCTAAAAAAATCAGCAAATAAAGCTTGGCAAAAATGGCAGTGAAATGATCTCATGTTTTCAAGAACAAGATAGGAGTTGGATATGGGAAAAGATTGCAAAACATGCACTGATGCTTCATGCCCTGTAAAGAATCCGAATCAAGGGTTTTCCAAGGAGGAAATTGAAGACAGGCAGCTAATTGCGAAAAAACTATGCGAGATTGAAAACAAGATTATCGTACTGAGTGGCAAGGGTGGGGTAGGTAAATCAACAGTTGCAGTAAATCTTGCAGCTGGTCTCAGCAAGCGAAAAAAGAATGTCGGAATACTGGATATAGATATTCATGGACCAAGTATCCCAAGACTTCTCAATCTAAGGAACATAAACCTTGAAGTTGAGAATAACATGATTAAACCGGTTATTGCCATGGATGGATTGAAAGCATTTTCACCAGGATTTCTCCTGAAAGATGACACTGAAGCTTTCATCTGGAGAGGTCCATTGAAAATGGGAGCCATAAAGCAATTCCTCAGAGATGTTGACTGGGGATGCCTTGATTACCTTATAATAGATTCACCTCCAGGAACAGGAGATGAACCTTTATCAGCAGTGCAATTGATTAGAAATGCAACTGGTGCAATAATAGTAACAACACCACAAGCTGTTGCCATGTCTGCTGTCAGAAGATCAATTACCTTCTGCGAGAAAGTAAACCTGCCTGTTATTGGAATAGTGGAAAACATGAGCAGCTTCTTCTGTCCTAATTGCTCTTCTGAAAGCGTATTATTCAAGGGTAATGCAGGAAAAATCCTTTCGGAAGAAACCAATATTCCACTACTTTCACAGATACCATTTGAACCTAGTGTTGCCATAGATGGGGATGCAGGAATTACAGTAGATATTGATCTTGATAGTCCTGTTTCCAGATCGTTCAGAAACCTTACAGAATATATTATTCAAATGGTTGAGGGCAAGGAATAGAACAGGAACAAGGATTACTGAAGTAAGTCAGAGAGACAGCAAAATTCCTGTTTAATCTTGAATTGATTCCTTGAAAATCATTCCTGAAACCCACTTTCAGTAGCAGGGATTTGAGTATGTTAACTCCCAATCCTGCTCCTATAGATAGGTTCCTGCTGTTCATGTTTTCCTTGCCCATTTCATAAATATACGCAGATTCTATTGAAGGTCTCAGTTTTTTTATCCTGTAACCCAATGACAATGAAGAACTAAGTGTTCCCTTGTAACCATTTTCAGTTTCCTCGAGAGGAACAGTAAATCTTTCTTCAAGCATTGCGTTCAGCTTGGTGTTTATGGGAAACAAAGCCGTAAATCTCTGATCAAGAGCATTGTAGCCTAGCGTTGTCCCGAGATTTGAAGCATCCCTTTCCTTGCCTGTCTTGAAAATACCCATGACACCATAATTCAATGTAAAATAATGATTTTCCAGGGGAGGCATATAATTCAATTTAAGTTTGAAATCGCTTATGCCCTTACCTGTTGAAGGGTTATATAGATTGTCTTCCCTTGAAATATATCCAGACTGAAACCCGATATCCACTCTTTTCATTAATCCATAGCTGAAATCAATCTCAAGCTCATTGTTTTTCAGTCTGTCTATAGAGAACTTGTTTCCATCATTATCAGTATATTTATCACCTGAATAATGAATGAATGATGAACTCAACTTGTAATTACCTTTTCCAAGATAACCAGGAGGAATTAGAAATAAGGAAGGATATTCAATTTCCCATATGAATGGGGCTTCTTCAGGGCAGAAATTCGCTGATAATGTAACAATAAAGATAAGGTATAACAACATATTTTCTCCTTTATAACATATTATCTTAATATAAAGGAGAATATTCCAGGTTTATTGGGGAAAAATGCAAATGACAGTATTGAAAATATAAGCCAGCCCGTTCCAGCCAATTGTAGTAGTTATTACCCCAAGTGTAATTGAAATCATGAACACCAATTTTATGAAATCAACTGCTTTCAAATTACCCAGAAGTCTGGCTTCTCTTGATAGATAAGCACTTGCTGCATAAAGCTCTTCTCCCATGAGCGTGTAATCGCAGCTTGTAATGAAAAACGGGATCTGTGTTACAGCATCAGTTCCAGCTATCTGAATGGCACCTTCTGCAGCTCCAGTTTCAGTCATTATAAGGCTCTCTGCAAAGAACATTCCCATATAGAAATTTGCTGCTGGTTTTTCCCTGACCATTATCCCGTCAACTGCAGCAGCATATCCGAACTGCGAATCAGTAAGGAAAAATGCCTTTACTTCGCTGTTGAAAGCATCTGGCCTTCCTGCATGAAGATAAGCTTCTTTCAATACTTCAATTTCAACCTGAAGGACAATTACATCATACGCTGGAACAATAAGGGGAGTTGAATACTCTGCAGTCCTTTTTGCTACTTCCCCCAGTATATTTATCGCTGCCATTGTGGCAATGTCTCCTATAGTACTCAATCCTGATATGTAGAGAATTGGTCTGCCCATCTCTGTTGCCCTGCCTATTGCCTCATCTACTTCCGATAATCCTGCGATCCTTCTTACAAAGAGGTTAGTTCCTTTCTTGGCTCTGTTTATATAAAAAAGAAGCACTGCAGAGAACAGAATTGACAATATAAGAATATTCATTTTAGACCAATCCCAGTATTGTATGCTAGCATTTGCTTTCACTATATCTGAAAATGAGCTGTAATTTTCTGTAACCTTTAGTTTATATGCCTTACCTGAATCAATCCTGTAAGTCTCTTTTGTTTCTCCTTTTATAATCTTGAAATAATAGCCTTTCTTGTCTGGAACTGGTTTTATTGTGGAATCATATTCTGCTTCCTTCCAGACTGTATCTCCGTATTCAACCATTCTCTGTTCATATTTTTTTTCATCTGCGTTTATTTCCCTGAAGAGAATGGTATCTGCTTTTACTTCAGCACGGGTGAAATATTCTTTCCTGTTGGGAACTGGTACATATGAAGTATCACCAGCTGCCCACATATCAACTGATTGCCAGACTGAATCAGAAGGAGCTATTACCTTAACCTTATAGAAATAATCCTTGTTGTCTTCGTCTACATTATCTGAATAATAAATCCTCCCATAAGAAGGATGCTTTATTCCATTTGCTCTCCATAATGCTTCAGTCTGAGTATCAGTTATACCAAATGCAAGATTGCCAATCATTTCAAAATTCTTGCCATCTTCACTTCTGAATATCAAGTATCCCTTTACGTTCTCTCCGTTCTTGTTGATATCCTGATTGTCAAGTTTATGTCTCCATCCTACTGCTATCATTTTTCCTGAATCATATGGCATGTCGATTGCAATCAAATCATAAACAGGTTCAATTGCAAAAAGATTTATAGATATCAGCAGAACAACTATAATGAGCGGGAGACGGGATTCGAACCCGCGACATTCAGCTTGGGAAGCTGACTTTCTACCACTGAAATACTCCCGCATATATTTATTAAAAAAACTTTTCACAAAGAAAGCTCCTTATCTTAAGTATCTTTTTTTAATCCAATCAATTGCATTTTCCCTGTCAACAAGATTACCTTCCAGCTGTTCATCTTCAATACTCCGTAATATATCCTTGAACAGAGGTCCTGGTTTAAAACCCAGCTCTATAAGATCATCCCCATTAACAAGAAGTTTAGGTTTTAAATCTGCAGTTTCTTTTGCAAGTTCTTTTATCATTCTGATTGTGAAGTCATAATTATCCAGTTTCGAATGGCTTGAAATGCAATCCAGTCTATGAAGTTCAAGATGCAAGTCAAAATCATCCTGCCTTAAAAACCTCTTGAGAGTACTTAATCTCATTTCCTTCACTGCCATGAATTTCATGTGTTGATCAATAAGGGAGATAATTGTTTCCCTGTCTTTGTTAGGGCAGTGAAACCTCCTTAAGATATCACTTGCCATGTGTGATCCTATCCTTGAATGTTCATTGAATCTTATCCTGTCAGTCTCCATGTATGTAGCAGGCTTTCCTATATCATGCAGGAGTACTGCCCATGCAAGTACAGGTTTATCAGTTTTCCCCAGATTTCTAAGCATAAGCATTGTATGATCCCAGACATCACCTTCAGGATGAAATTCGGGAGGTTGCCTGACTCCCTTCAATGCATGAACTTCTTTAAGAATTTTTTCAAGTATCCTGGTTTCAAATAGAAGTTCAAAAGCTGCAACTGCATTCTCAGCAACAAGAATTTTGGTAAGTTCCATATAAATGCGTTCGTTGCTTACTGTCTCTATCTTGTCAGCGTATTTCAGGATTGCATTATAAGTATCTTTCTCAATACAGAATCCAAATCTTGCTGCAAATCGAATAGCTCTGATTATCCTCAAATGATCCTCATTAAATCTGTCTTCTGGATTGCCTATTGCCCTTATTATTCCGTTTTTCAGATCCTCCTGTCCATTAACATAGTCAATTATCTTGTCATTTTCAGTATCATAAAATATCCCGTTTATTGTGAAATCACGTCTTTGTGCATCTTCCTGTTCATTGGTGAAGACAACATTAACTGGGTGTCTTGCATCATCATATTCACCATCCCCCCTGAAAGTCGTGATTTCGAATCTGTTCTTTCTGTAGGGCAAGATTACAACACCAAGATGTCCCCATGTAAGGACGGCTTCCTTGAATATTTTACCTATCTGATCAGGTTTTGCATCAGTAGCAATATCATAATCCATTGGTTCAATTCCAAGAAGCATGTCCCTTACACATCCACCTGCAAGATATGCCTTGAATCCATTATTCCTCAGTATGGAAATGCAAGAAAGTGCTTTCCTGTACATATCAGTGGAATAAATTTGCATGAGTAACAAATACTTGAAAATGCAATTCAGAGTCAAGCAAAGATACCAAAAAAACCTGAAGCATTTTCCATTAATGAATTTATAGAATAATTGACTTGATAAGCTTCCTGAGTTTTTTTCTTGCCAAAAGTTTCCATTTTTCTTGTCTGTGCAATTGACTGAGATGTTTGACAACTATCAGTCAATTCAATGCATGGAGGTTTTCAAGGAGGGATAATGAATCCAAGAGGAGAATTTGCATTGTTTGCGACAAGTACTGCAAAAGAACTTGGTGAAAAGATATGCCATTGTCTTGAGGAGATTGTTGTATATAATTACAAAGCACTTCAAAACAGGGCATGGAAGGAACTTTCGCTTCAGGAACGCAAGGTGATGGAATTCGGGGAGCAATCAGAAAAAAATTGTGGGTTAAAGCTTGAACAATATGAAAAAAAGCATTTTGGTGAGGGAGAGATGGATCCCCAGATAATGGCTGACGTTAATGTGAGGGACAAGGATGTTTTCATAGTACATCATCATTTCACACCTGACAGTGGCAATAATCTCAATGAAAATTTAATGGAGTCGTGTTTGTTTGCATCATCCTTGAAATTCGCAGGAGCTGCATTCATAACTCTTATTATGCCATATTATCCTTATGCAAGAGGTGACAAGCAGCATGCCAAGGATGGTATTCCTGCTGCATTCGTGGCAAAAATGTTCGAAACTGCATGTATTGACAGGATAATAACAATGGATTTGCATGCGGATCAGATAATCGGCTTCTTTAATCCAAAGTTGACCAAGGTTGAGCACATGTATGCCTCGCCA
Organism: Candidatus Coatesiibacteriota bacterium; assembly: GCA_016927185.1. Taxonomy (GTDB): domain Bacteria; phylum JAFGND01; class JAFGND01; order JAFGND01; family JAFGND01; genus JAFGND01. The sequence continues at coordinate 6,493 of JAFGND010000001.1, read as the reverse complement.
CTCATTATTCACAAGCTAAAGGAAGTGATTGGAGAGAACAAGGAATACAAGATTGGAGGCCCTGATCCTGGTGCTGCAAAGAAGGGAACCAATTTTGCCAGGAAACTCAATGTTCCGCTTATAATGGGATACAAGACAAGAGAACATGCAACAGGTGATCTTGTATTGAAAATACTGGGAAATGTCAAGGGATATCATATTGCAATTGTAGATGATATAGTTGGAACAGGGGGAACTATAGAGAAGGTTATAGACTGCATAGCAGAATACGGAGCTCTGGACATAATAGCAGCCTGCACATTTGCCACCCTTGTCGGGAATGGTGTAGAACGGATGCAGAGGCTATATGATAATGGGAATGGTCCTTTAAAACTGCTTATAGGAACAGATGCAATTCCACAACCCAATTATGTAAAATACGCTCCCTGGTATTGTGAGCTTACTATTTCAAAGCTCATTGCACAAGCCATATATGAAATTCATACTAGCGGTAGCGTTTCACAACTATACAAGCCTGAATCTGTTGATGAATTCGGATTATGGATAAGCGATTCCACATAAAAAAAATACTTGAAGCAAGAGACAAGAGAGCAAATCTTCAGAAGGAAATAATTTCGGAAACGAAAACAACGCTTCTTGTCCTGCATATGAATATTCCAGGGCTTCCAAAGAGAAGTCCTGATCTTACAAATGTTTTTTTCAGCATAAAAAAAAACTATACAGCTTGATGTCCGGGAAAAAACTGAAAAGGGAATTCTCTATTTGCGTTGAAGAGGAAGATGGCTGGGAATGGCATGTACCTGTCAATCTTGATGCAACAGAACTCAAGTCAATTTGCATAAACTGGGAGAACAATCTGCAATTTGGAAGGATCATTGATCTTGATGTATTTGATAATAACCATAATAGGATATCAAGGGAAGATCTTGGAAATACTGGAAGGACTTGCATTGTTTGCGGAGATGATTATTTAACTTGCAGAAGAATCGGTAAGCATTCCTTTAAGGAAATCCGAAGTTGTTTTGATGAAATTTCAAGAGAGATTTAATGTACGGAAGTTTTTTGAGAATAATTGACAGAACTGACGAAAACAGTATAAATCAAGTGGCTGCCTTTCTCGGCATGTTGAACTTGAAATATGAACGTAGTGTTGAATATACAATAGTTATAATGCTGGAAGAGTGCGAAGAAATAATTGGAACAGGCTCATTTCAGGGAAATATTATAAAATGCATAGGTATAAGTCCTGATTATCAAAGCGAAGGTCTTGGCGCAGAGATACTTACTGCACTTGTCCAGGAATTGTATGAAAGAGGGAGAACGCATATTCTTGTTTTCACAAAGCCTGACAATACAGTCATCTTCACAGGAATAGGTTTCAAGGAAATAATCAGCTACGAAAATATTGTTACAATGCTGGAACTTGGCAGTCCATCTCTTGGAGACTTCTTGAATGATCTTGAAAAGAACGCAGACAGAAATATTTCCAATCCACCTTCGGTTTTCCTGAAAGCAGACTTATTGAATGAAGAGATTATTCAGAAACTTCACCTGAAAACAGAAGATTGTGAAATGGCATATGTTTTCATAAAGGACATTCCTGATGAAAGGATGAGAAGACTGCTTGAGAAAAATGCAAATCTCAAGATACTTTTGAGTCCAGAATATCTTGTCTGCGAAAATGAAATGCCATCTTACTTTCTTGGAAATATTACCGAGGATAAAATATTCTATATTACTGGAGGCTTGTTTTCAGGTTTTTTTGCCAGATACATTTCAAGTAATCTTTCTTCAACAAGGTTTCTTGTTCCAGAGAGCAATTTCAAAAGCATTTTCACAGAATCATTGAAAAAAAATCTGACTGGTTTTGGAATAACACTGGAGGTTTTTTAAAGCCTTCTTCAAAGAAGGCTTATTATCATTAACCTGGTTGCTGAGCTGCTAGCAAGGCAATTATTTCATCAGGACCTATATCAGAGACTTGCTTGCCCCTTATAAAGACTATTTTTGGTCTCTTTGGATAACCGCTTCTTCTTATTATCTGGCTGCTGTCAGTAATCAATGCTTCCCTCCAGATAACCCATTTATCTCCAGATCCATCAACACAAAAGGTAAGACGCTTTTCAATAAAATCATCAATAATAAAACGAATAGACTCAAGAGGTTCTGCTTTAGTGACTTGTACATTAAAGACAGGTTCGTCCATCGCTACCTCCTTTACTTCCATTAATTCAACAGTGCTAAGTTCTTAGATAGCAACATTATTGTCAAGCCAATGAAAGAAAACCGCTGTAAATCTTTATAAGACTTATGGATTGCATTATTTTCTACTTGAAGAGCTTTCTTGACAAAATAAATTGCATTGAAATACCACGCTGCAATTTTTACATGAAAGGAGGATTGTATATGAAAATGATTATTTTACTGATTATTATCACAATGTCTTTCTTGTCAGCTACATTGCCCGTCTATTTCATATCAGGTTGTGCAGACAGTACCATGAAATTATGGAGAATTTCTGATGGAGTCTGTCTGAAAACCTACAAAGGTCATGATGAAAATGTCAGGGCTTTGAAAATAATAGATGACGGCTACAAGATGCTGACAGGAAGCTGGGATTATACATTGAAGATGTGGAGGGTATATGACGGAGTAGTATTGAGAACATATACTGGACATACGGATCAGATTTACGGTGTCGAGGTTTTCAGGAACGAGGAATATGCTCTGTCATGTGCTTTCGACAATACCATCAAGCACTGGAGATTGTCTGATGGTACTTGCATAAGAACCTTTACAGGTCATACAGATGGAGTGAGATCAATAAAGCTGTCTCCAGATGAACAATATGTACTTTCAGGCAGTGAAGATAAAACCTTGAAGTACTGGCAAATATCTAATGGCACTTGCATAAGAACTTTCACAGGTCATACTGACTGGGTTGGCACTGTTGATATTTCATATGATGGCATTTATGCATTATCAGGAAGTCTCGACAAGACCATGAAGTATTGGAGAATATCTGATGGAACATGTCTCAGGACTTTCACAGGACATACTAACTGGGTAAGGACTGTGACTTTCTTCCCGAATGCACAGGAAGCACTTTCTACAAGTAGTGACAGGACAATAAAGCATTGGAGAATATCAGATGGAACATGCATCAGAACATGGACTGGACATACAGATAACATATGTCCTGTTGTCATTTCTCCTGATACTGCTTATGCATTATCAGCAAGCTGGGACAAGACAATAAAATTGTGGCGCATTTCAGATGGTACATGCCTGAGAACCTTTACCGGTCATACGCAACGAATATGAGCAGTAGCCTGGTATCCGTCGGATACCGTGGGTTTAAAAGAAGAAAATGCAGGAATGGCATTACCACAAAACAGGATTGCTGCTTATCCGGTTCCATTCAAAAACAGAGTAACTATATCTGTTGCAGAAGAAGGATTTATCTATTCCATTACTGGTCAATTAATAGTTAGTCTCAAGAAAGGGAAAAACGAGATTAAGACTGATGAATGGTCAGAGGGAGTATATATAATAACATCCGGAAGGGAATCATTAAGAATAGTGAAACTAAAGTAATCAGAAGGGAGGTGCTTAACCTCCCTTTCTGTATCACCAGTCAAGTAACTCCCTTTTGAATCCTTTGTTGATCTTTTCAGTTATGTATCTGAAAGATTCTTCCTTTTCTTTTTCAGCAAGGGAATTAAGCATTATCCTGAAAACCTTCCTGTTCTCCATGTCAAGCTCCTTTTGTAAAAGAAAAGTATCAATGAATTCCTCGCATTTGCATGGCTGGAGGCAAAGAGGATTGCCAGGATCTCTTAACATGGTCTTGTAGATTCTCTTAAGCACTTTATATATTCCTGAAAAATCCTTCCTTGAAAGAGCTTCAAGAAACTGGGATTTGAAGTAAGGAATATTGACACTTGGCTTGCAGTTTACTATACTTCCATCAGGTTTTATGCGGGATCTGAAAAATTGCCTGTAACACTTCACTGCTGTCATTTCAGTTTCCTTTTTGTCAGATAACCTGTTTATTGAACCGACTGTTATTATGTTATACCTGTTTTTCAGCTCATGAAGAAGCTCCCTGGTTTCTTCAAGAAGAGTGTTGTCTGATGCAACTGAAAGACTGTCTGTAACTGGCAGCATTACTGCAAAGGAAGCAAGCAATCCTGCATCAATGCTCTTTATTGCCTCAAGCATTGGCACAATATGCTCTTCCCTGCAGTTCTCTCTTGTAAGTACTGTCAATGTCATCATTGATGGATTCTCATGATAGTCTTTTATGTTGTTCCATAAAAACCTCATATTATTTATTATCAAATCACCACTGTAGCCCCGTAAGCCTTTATTAACCTTTCCAAGACCATCAAGTGAGATATGATAATTGCTTACATAAGGCATTATGCTTTTTATCCTGTTTTCAGATACACTCAGATTAGTAGTAACAATAATCCTGGGATTGAGTTCCTTCTTCAGTTTTTCCAGAAGTGAAGGAAAACTTTCTACCATGAGAGGTTCTCCACCTGTTATAATCATTCCTTTAGGTTTCAATTTCAGGATAGTCTTGAGGCTTTTCTGATAATCTTCATTGTAATGCCTTGCTTCCTTCTTGACATGAGGACGGAAGCAATACCTGCATTTGAGATTGCATTTTTCTGTAATATCCCATTCAGTGAACCAGTTGAAATTCTTGTACTTCAATCTGGACAGAGTGTCAAAGAAGATATCAACACTTTTCAGTACAAAGGGTCTGAATATTGTCATGAATTCCTTATATTCATAAATTCCAGGAATGCAGAAATATCATCCCTGCTATTACAATGATTTCCAGAGACTGTAAAACTAATTTGAAACAGCAGTTGCTTTCTTTCTTTCTATTTTTCTGTAAATGAAATAAGCCTTTATCATTCTGTAATAAATACTCCAGTATCTGAAGTTCCTGTAATACCAGATATTAAGCAGATACCTTGGTCTTATATAGTATTCATTTATGAAAGTACTGTGCCTTTTCTGTATTACTGGATCATCACTATGAAAGTAAGACTGCTTGTTAATCCCGGGAAGATAAGCTGGATCAGCAAGCATCTTGTCATATACTTCCGAGCCTGGAAGTGGAATCAATATGCTCAGCATTATGAAAGGGGGATTGAGTTTTTTTGCAAATTCCAGAGATTCCCGGAATTCCTTTTCATCTTCATCTGGAAGTCCAACCATCCAGTTTGCTTTTACTGGAAAGCGCAATTTCTGGCATATTTTGAAAGTTTCCTCGATTCTGGCAGGTGTTATTGCCTTCTTTATTGTTTTAAGAACCTTAGCTGAGCCATTCTCTACACCAAAACCTATCATTTCGCATCCGCTTTCCTTCATCAAACGAAGATCATCCTCTGGTACACCAACTCTAGAGTAGCATGCCCAGTGTATGTTCATTTGCTTCAAGCCTTCACAAATGCTTCTCATTCTCTTGCTGTCTTCTGTGAATGTATCGTCAATGAACATTATATATTCTGCACCGAACTTCTCCCTGCATTCCCTGACTTCCTCAAGCACGTTTTCTGGAGATCTGTATCGTATTTTCCTGCCGAATATTCTCCATGATGCGCAGAAAGTGCACTGGAAAGGGCATCCTCTTGATGAGAAAATCCTGAATATCTGACGTCCCTTCAGGGGAAGAGGCCAGCCAAATTCCTCATCTCTCTGATACTTGTTCAGGTCAATCAGGGATCTGTCTGGAATTGGTATGCTGTCCAGATCGTTATTGACTGGTCTTGGCGGGTTCAGTTTTGAAGTACCATTATCCCAGTAGGCTATTCCCAGGATATCAGAAGGATTCTTATGCGTTATCTCCACAATTGTTTCTTCACCTTCACCATAGCATACAAAATCAGCCCCGCTTTCCTCAAGTCTTTCCTGTGGCTTATAATTCATGTGAGGACCGCCAAGGACAACCTTCTTGTTCTTGATCTTTGCTTCCCTTACTATCTCTTTTGCCCTGTCCCACATTGGTGAAGTTATTGTCACTCCTACAAAATCAGGATCATATTCCTGAAGCATTCTTGAATAATCGTCCTCCACAATCTCGTCACAGATCAGTATATCAATACCCGCTTGCTTGAGTACAGTCCCGAGATAAAGCAATCCCATTGGCTGGTTTGATTCACCAAGTCTCTTCCCTGATTCCCTTGTATCCAGATGATGTTCAATTATATCAGGTCTTACAAGAAGAAATTTTATTGTCATTGATATACATGTCCTGAAAAACTACAAAAGCATAAACTGCTGTTTATTGCAATCAAACTCATTAACATTGCTGGGGTAAAGCCTTCAATTGTATAGTTTTGTCAAGATTATTTTAAGAAGGTATATAATATAGCCTAAGGACTATTGGACTGGGTTATCTAGTGCAAACCTCGCCCCCTGACCCCTCTTTGCATAAACCTCACCCCTAGCCCCTCTCCTGCAAGGAGAGGGG
>JAFGND010000096.1 GCA_016927185.1 Candidatus Coatesiibacteriota bacterium | reverse complement strand
GGAGGTTGTTATGAAATATTCATTTCTTGTAATATTGTTATTTTCTATAACAATATTATACTCAGACCAGCTTTGCTGGTCACAATACGGAGCTGATTCAAGACATACTTCAAATATTGATGTAAATGGAATACTGAAGATTCCTTCACTTGAATGGAAATACTCAGTTTATGATTCAAATGGGAATTGGATTGTTCAAGGTCTTATAAATGATGGGGAAGGTAATATTTATTTTGCAGCAGTTGATGATGGAAATGCAGAAGCTCATTTTCAGTCTATTGATAGAGATGGTAAATTAAGATGGGAAAAAGCACTTTCAGTAGGATATAAAATATATCCCGTTTTAGATGATTATAGAAAACAGGTCTATATTGATGCAGACGGACTTACTGCTTATACTATAAATGGAGACATAATATGGACAAGGGATGATTTGAGACGAATGAACAATATCCTGATATCTGAATCAGGTAATTTATATTTTATAAGAGGAAGGATTACAAAACTAACTCCTGATGGAACAACAATCTGGCAAAAGGATTACAAAATTCATTATGAAAAATGTCCTGCTGTTGACTCAGATGAAACATGTTATGCAATAGATGAGAATAACATTCTCAATTGTATAGATTCTCTTGGTGAGTTAAAATGGACATTCAATTTAGGAACACTTACAGGGACAAAAAGCGTAAGTATTGGCGACAGCACTATCTTTTATGCATGTGACAAGAACTTGCTTTGCATAAGAAAAGATGGAACGGAGAAATGGAGATATGGATTTGAAAGAACTGAATATGATGGTCAAGGAACTCCTTCTATAACTTCCGAAGGTAATGTTGTTTTTCGAAACAATAATTATATTTACTGTTTCAAGCCTGATGGAAGTATAAAGTTTCAGTGGGATAGCGTAGAAAGATATTACAATGCCTATCCAATCATTATAGATAAGGAAAACAGGATATATGAAATGGATGTTTGTCTAGATAAAGATGGAAATCCGTTGTGGGAAAATAATACAAGTACAGCAGATAGGAATCTTATAATGGATAAAGATGGTCGTTTATTAAGAGCAAACTATCAATTAAATGTTTATAGTGTTGAATGTTTTACTTCTTCTAATTCTTTTTCTCGCACTGTTTTCACTTCCTCCCTTCCCACCCCCTCCCTCTCCATCTCCCCCAACCCCTTCTCAACCCACTTGTCAGTTTCCCTCCCATCCTCAGGCGCAATCTATTACCTTACAGGTCAATTGATTATGAACATGTCTAAAGGCAAGCATTCGATTGATACTAGCAAATGGAGAGAGGGAGTTTATATAGTGAAGTCTGGGAAAGAAACCAAGAGGTTGGTGAAGTTTAATTAAGGAGGTTAAAAATGAAATGCATTACAATTTTAATTTTGCTGGGATTGCTGTCTTCTCTTTACTCAGCTCCTGGGGATTTTTTAGGAACAGTTCATGAGTTCGATAAAAATTCAAGAATTCGTGGTTTGGGTTTTATCTTGGAAGATTCAGATGCTTATTTAGGGGAATTGAATACTAGTTTTATCTATAGATTTGATTTTTATAGTTGGAGTGCTGAAGATAGTTGGCTTTTTACACAAGATTCTGAAATTCGTTCTATAGCCTGCTATAAACCCTTAAATGACATAGCTATATCTGGAGGAGAATCTAATGAAGTTTTTATTCTTAATTTAAGTGATTTCAACATAAAAAAAGCATTTGAAACAGTTTTACCTCCTGCCAAGTTAGATTATATTCAAACCCTTGCTGAAGATTCCGTTTATCTACGTGTTTGTCAATTCAGAGGTAAAGTCATTATGAGGTATTCTTTACCTAATTATGATTTCAAAGATAGCCAGATGAGTGATATTATCACTTTATATGAAAACTCATCATTCTGTGGAATTTGCTATGATATTGATACTAATTATCTTATTGTAGCAGTCTACCAGCGAGATGGATCTACTTTCAAGGGATTGGATTTATTTGCACTTGATCCAGTTACATTAGCAAGAATTCATCATGTACCATTAACCTGGGCATCTTATTATTTCTATGAATTAAGATATGTCTCAGATTATCCAGGATATGGAAGGTGCTATATAGCTAATTATTTTGATATCATGCAAAACTGTAACAAAATAATAGCTATAGAACCTTTTGAAGGAGAAGGTTTCAAGGACAAATCTTCCTCTTCCTCCCTTCCCACCCCCTCCCTCTCCATCTCTCCCAACCCCTTCTCAACCCGCTTGTCAGTTTTCTTGCCTTCTTCAGGAGCTATCTATTCCCTTACTGGTCAATTAATCATAAACCTTGCTAAAGGCAAGTATTCTATTGACACCAGTAAGTGGAGAGAGGGAGTTTATATTGTGAAGAGCGGGAAGGAAACCAAGAGGATAGTGAAGATTAACTAAATTGAAAAGCACAGGATTTCTCCTGTGCTTTTATTATTCTCACATCTTATAATAGAAACAGACATCTCCATCAATCTCATTGGTAATCTTTATCTTGATTTCCTGATCCTTTGGATCCATACATGCGCTGGATTATAACCAGTGACTGGACATTCGGGATGTTTATATCAACTCCATTTATTGTAACATAATCAGAAAATATCTCAATTATATCACCTGCTTCTTCACGTTCTTCCTCATCAACAATCTTTCCTATATTGTCATTTGCTTCTTCTCTTCCCTTCTTGCGTTCCTCTGTAAAGAAAGGCTTCAGTTCTGTTGGAATATTATCTGCTACAGTCTGTGCTTCTTCTGCATTCTTGATCTTTTGAATCTGCTTTGCTTTTTCTTTTGGTGATAGGGTCTTGTCTAAAGTGATTTCTGATATTGTTTTCATTGCTCCTCCTTGAAAATTAACATATCTATATATATAGCATATCTCAATTCAGGTTTTGTGCCAGAAAAATAAATTTCAGAAATTTCTTGACAAATATTTGAAAGAAAATTATTGGGCTTTATATTATATATGAAAAGCAGAAAAACTATAAAGCCTTATTAAACATTATTGTAGGAGTAAGAATATGGAAAAAATGGATTTTGGTGGAATTAAACAAGAAAAAGATGGAGGACCATGCTCTCGACCACTTGATTATTGTGGTCCTGGAGGATGCTCTATTCAGGACAATTATTGTGCCAATTGTGCTTGGGAAGCTGCTATATGTCAAGGTTTTATAACATCCTATTGTGGTTCTACAGGTGGAGTTGGTAAAACAAGAGGATAAAATGATACTTTTCAAGAAATTCAAAACTAGGAAACATCATTAACTGTATGTTACTTGTTCTAATGAAATATATCAGATTGATAAAGAAATTTATGAGAAATGGGAAGATTTGGTTCAAATGTGGGAAACTAAGATTCCTAATCCATCTATCAATAATAAGGTTATAGAAAGATTTACTTCTGGAATAACAGAAAACGATGTACTTAAAGAAGAATCCTTCCCTTTTATTATTCCTAGTGATACGAAAGAAAAGCTTCTTAATAAAAGACAAAGGTTGATACTAGAAATCTCTCAAGATTGTAATAATAGATGCTATTATTGTACATATTCAGGTAAATACTCTACTCATAGAGTTCATCGAGGTGTTTCAATGACGTTTGATATTGCAATTAAAGCTATTGAAGATTTTCTTGAACATTCTGTTGATGCAAAAGTTAGAGCTATTACTTTTTATGGTGGAGAACCATTATTAGAATTTGAATTGATAAAACAAATTATTACTTATCTAGAAGATAAAGGCATAGAATGCTACTTTTCAATTTCTACAAATGGAGCTTTACTTACAGAGGAAATTATTGATTGGTTGGTTAATTATAAATTTAATACAGGTAAGTATAGATGGACCTAAGGAAATTCATGATAGATATCGCACAAGTAAAGATGGACAATCTACTTATGAAATAATTTTTAATAACCTTTTGTCATTAGATAGAAAATATCCTTCATATCTGAGAATAAATGGAAGTATTGTGATTACTCTTGCTCCCCCTTTTGTATTAAAAGAAATATTCAATTGGGCTAGTACTGAATTCTTAAAACATTTTTCATTTGATTATATTTCATGGGTAATCACAACTGTTTCTTTAAAGAATATCAATCCAGAGAAGTATTGGGATTTAAATTTTGATGTTCTAAATAGGGATATAGAAGAATTGAAAGTCTATTTACTAGATAAAATTGATAACAAAGAACTGAGTAGTAATGAACTTTCTTTTTTTAAATCTTGGATTTTAGATTCACTTCTTCCTATTTATAAAAGAGATTTAAGGGATATTTCAGATAACTATAAGCCTGGTTTACTAGGGTGTATCCCAGGAAATGATAGAGTTTTTGTAACATCTAATGGAGATTATTATACATGTGAACGTGTAAACGAAGCATTTAAAATAGGATCAGTTGAAACAGGAATTAATTTAGATATGGTTAACAAACTTCAATTACAAATTCAAGATTTTCTTTCTTTCTGCGAAAGCTGTTGGGCTAAAAGAATATGTCAAACATGTTTGTCTTCTTTGGAAAAAGAAAAAACTATTAATAAGAATTATCATTTAGAATCTTGTCCTTATTTGTTAGAGATTATTGAATCTAATCTAAGTTTGTTTTGTGAAATAATGGAAAGTGATTCGGATTTTTTCAAACAGTTTACTTTTATATAAGGAGGTAAAATGGATAAAGAAAAAAGAAATGAAGGTTGCTGTGACAAATCAGGAATACAAAAAACTAATTTTGCAGATGAGGAGACTTTGTATACTAACTGTGATGGTTGTACTTGTTCCTATTCTCCTTGTACAAAAAAATGTTATGAAACTGGATTATCTAACGGATGTAACATCAAGCAAACCTTTTGGTTAGGTACTAATCTTGCCAATACTTTTGCAGAAAATCATTAAAAATTTAAAGGAGGTTAAAATGAAAGCTTTAATTCTATTTGGATTTCTCCTTCCGGGTCTTTTATTTGCCTGGGAAAGAACTTACGGAACAACCGAATTTAATGAGTATGCAACTTGCTTAACTCAAACAGAAGATAGTGGTTATATTGTTTTAGGTAATATTTGGACAAATGAGACACCTGGGAAAATCTGGTTAGTAAAAACAGATAAATATGGATATATGGAATGGGAAAAGAAATTTGATTATAATGGATATAATTATAGAGGTATCAACCTAAAAAGGACATCAGATGGATATATCATTATAGGACATACTAGTAATGGAGCATATTATGACATATATATCCTGAAACTAGATAATAATGCAGAAAAAATCTGGGATAAGACTTTGTATAAAGACAAAGGTGAATTAGGGGTAAATATTTTCCCGATGGAAAATGAATATATAATTGCTGGATGTACCAGTTCTATTGGAGCAGGAGAATATGATATTTATTTAGCTAGAATTGATTCAATTGGTAATCTCATTTGGGAAAAGACTTATGGCGATGAACATAGTAATATCAATCATTCCACGAAAAGAACTAATGACAACTGTTTTATTATATCAGGAGCAACAGATTATGGATCAAACAATTGGGATACAAACATCATAAAGGTGGATATAAATGGAGAAAAGATATTCGATAAAAGATATGGAGGAAATATCTGGGATAGATGTTATGATATCTGCCAATTAAAAGATAGCAGTTATGTTGCAACAGGGAATAGTGATAATTCTTTTTGGGTATTGAAACTTGATGTAAGTGGAGATAAATTATGGGAAAAGTTTTACAAGGAAGAAGGTGAAGGAAAAGTAGTAACTCAAGCTGACGATGGAAATATAATAATTGGAGGATCCATTTGGAAATCCAGTAATCCTTCAAACCTTTATATTCTATGTGTTGACTTGAATGGAGAGGTTCTTTGGGAAAAAGAATTTGGTGATTCAAATACAAAAGAAAGTCCATTTTGTATTGACTTTATTTCAGATGGATATATTTTAGGAGGGGATAAATCTCAAGGGGAATGTACAGAAACAATAACAGATCTTTATCTTTTAAAAGTTGATAAGCAAGGAAGATCTGGATTCTCTTCTTATGTTTCTGCTAAATCCCTTCCCTCCCCCTCCCTCTCCATCTCTCCCAACCCCTTCTCCAATCGTTTGTCTCTCTCCCTTCCATCTTCAGGGGCAATCTATTCCCTTACAGGTCAATTGATTATGAAAATGGATAAGGGAAAGCATGAACTTGATACAAGCAAATGGAAACAGGGAGTTTATATAGTGAAGAGTGGGATGGAAAGCAAGAGAATTGTAAAGGTAAAGTAACCTTAACATCTATAAGAAAAGGCTTTTCTTGATAGAATAGCTCAATTTTTAACCTCACCCCGTCTTTCAGACTCCCCTCTCCTACAAGGAGAGGGGCAGGGGGTGAGGTGCATGCAAAGAGGGAGCAAGGTGTTGAGGTGCTTCTTCCAGATAATATCTTTGGGGCTGGATTAAAATTTTGTCTCATATTACTTGACATAAAAAGCGCGAAATCAGCTGTCTGGTCAGGAAGCAACGGAGGAGAAATGAAAGACAAGATACATCCAGAATATAAAGAAGCAAGTGTCACTTGTGTTTGCGGGAATGTAATCAAGACCCGTTCAACAAAAGGCAGCTTTTCTGTTGAAATCTGCAGTGCATGCCATCCATTCTTTACTGGCAAGCAGAAGCTTGTTGACAGCGCTGGAAGAGTTGACAAGTTCAACAGGAAATATAGAAGCGACAAGAAAAAAGAAGATCAATAACCTTTGTATCGCTATGAACAAGGATTCTTTGGTAATTGCCGGAAAGGAATTCAGTTCACGTCTTCTTGCAGGAACTGGAAAATTCTCATCTCATGACTTGATGGCAAGGGCAATTGAAGCAAGTGGAGCTGAAATTGTCACTGTTGCATTGAGAAGAGTTGATATATCCAATCCGCAAGACAGCCTGCTTAACCATATAGACAGGGAGAAATATCTTCTGCTGCCAAACACTTCAGGTGCTCATGATGCTGACGAGGCAATAAGACTTGCAAGACTGGCAAGAGCCTCTGGACTCCCGAACTGGATAAAGCTCGAAGTCACTCCTGACCCGAGATATCTTTTGCCTGACGCAACAGAAACATTGAAGGCTGCAGAAATCCTTATAAAGGAAGGATTTATCGTTCTTCCATACATAAATGCTGATCCCATCCTGGCAAAAAGACTGCAGGAATTGGGAACCGCTACAGTGATGCCACTTGGCTCACCCATTGGCTCCAACAAAGGCATAAGAACAAGAGATTCAATAGAGATAATCATAGAGCAGGCAATTGTTCCTGTTGTTGTTGACGCAGGTCTGGGAGCCCCTTCTCATGCAGCAGAAGCTATGGAAATGGGAGCAGATGCAGTTCTGGTAAATACTGCAATAGCAATAGCAAATGATCCAGTAAATATGGCAAAAGCATTCAAAAAGGGAGTGAAAGCAGGAAGACTGGCTTTCCTGTCAGGGCTTGGAAGTGAAAGCAAGACTGCAAGAGCATCAAGTCCATTGACTGGCTTCCTGGAATAACATGTCTTTCAATGATGTTCTGTCAAGAATAGATATTGACTTTGTAAATGACAAACTTAATTCAATAACATCCAATGATATAGAAGAAATCATTAACAGGAATTCCTTTTCCTTTTCAGACTTTCTTTACCTGGCATCAAAACCTGCAGAGAATTTTCTGGAGGAAATGGCAAAAAAAGCCAGGAGACTTACGCTTCAGCATTTTGGCAGGACCATAAGTCTTTATATACCATTGTATTTGTCAAACTACTGCCTTAATTCATGCATTTATTGTGGCTTCAGACATGACAATGATATTCCAAGAAAAACGCTGGGATTGCCTGAAATAGAAAGAGAGATGCAATTAATTGCAGAAAAAGGATTTACGCAGATATTATTACTCACGGGAGAGCATCCACATGAAGCACCTCTTTCGTATCTTGTTGAAGCAGTTAAACTTGCGAAGAAGTATTTTGCGCTGGTAACAATAGAGATATATCCTCTTGATTACCAAGGATATAGAGCATTGCATGAAGCGGGAGTTGACGGGATAACTTTGTATCAGGAAACTTATGACAGAAAAGTTTATTCTGAAATGCATGGAACAGGTCCAAAGAGTGATTATCTGTTCAGGCTTGATGCAATAGAACGCTCTGCAAAAGTAGGAATCAGAAATATAGGGATTGGCATACTTCTCGGATTGTCTGATTTCAGATTGGATGCCTATCTTCTTGCATGCCATGCAGTTTACCTTCTGAAGCACTACTGGCAGTCATTCCTTTCCATAAGTTTCCCGAGATTGAAGGAAATTCCTGGAGGCTTGAATATCCCTTATATAGTAACTGACAGGAATCTCACTCAACTTATACTTGCGTTCAGGCTGGTTTTTCCAGAGATAGGTCTGGTTATCTCTACAAGGGAATCTGCTGAGCTGAGAGACAATCTGCTCCCCCTGGGGATAACGAGAATCAGTGCAGGTTCTCATACAGAGCCAGGAGGATATTCTGCACCTGACATAAAATCTGCCCAGTTCTATGTAGAAGACAGACGCTCTCCAATGGAAGTTGTAAGTAAAATAAAATCAATAGGTTACGATCCTGTCTGGCTTGACTGGAGCAGTGAATTCAGCTCAAAAGACAGGCAAGATTAGCTCAGAATAATATTTATATTTTTCTTGAAACTCACAGTATAATTACTCTATTGCTTTCAATCCCTTTTTTTCCCTCAGTTCATTTCCAATTTTTTTTACATCCTTTATTATCTTGACTGCTTTTGACAGGGGCATGCTTCTTTTGAAATACTGATGCCAAATGATTTTTCCTTCAGTCTTATGCTGCAGTATTTTGTCACATACCATTGAATAAAATTCAGGATTGTAACCATTTTCCCAGCTTACAAGACTTAACAATATCTCATCATTTACTCTGGGAATATAACCACCATCAGGATTTTGATATCTTCGATTGCTTTCACATCTGAAAACTGCCTTTTTTGTAGTTCCCATTGTTTTCATCAAATGCTCTTTTCCCCAGAACAGCTCCTTTATTTCTACTTCCACAAACAAATCCTGTGTTGCCAGATCCAGATTTCCTGTTCCCTTCAATTCTGGCATTGGAAGATATTGGGTAGATACTACTTTAGCTATACACAAGACAAATCCAGTGCATCTTCCTTTTATGAATTCAGCTTCTTCATAAGTAGGATATGGTTCAGATAGCACCTGGACTTGAGTTCGGCATTTGAAACCAGCCTTTTTTATTACATCGTATATTACGGATTGGAAAGTATTTTTTCCATCATTAAACTCCTTTTTTTCTTTTTCCTTATTATCTTTTTCACTGTCTTTAATTTCTGCATCAAGACAGCAGGCTAGAAGAAAAATTACTATTAACAAAATACTCTTTTTCATTGCTTTTCCCTTTATATCTGCCTTACCTTCACAACCCTCTTTGTTTCCTTCCCAGCCTTCACAATATAGACTCCCTCTCTCCATTTGCTAGTATCAATAGAATGCTTACCTTTACTGAAGGATTCCAGTTTTTGCCCTGTTATATTATATACTATTCCTTCAGTTTTGCTTTCTATTACAAGTTTATCTCTGAATGGATTAGGATATGCGGAAAGTGATGTATTTTCAGGTAACATTTTAGATGTCTTGTTTTCTTCAAATCCTGTATCCTCGCCAATATAATATATTGTCTGGGCGCCAACACCTATAAGATATAGTTTCCTGTCAGGACATATAATTACATTATATCCATACCTAAATTCATTATTAAAAAAGAGTATCTTGCCATCTGAATTAAGGCAATATAAACCTTCTTTGCTCTCTTTGTCACAATCCCAAACAGGTAAATATATCTTCCCCTCTGAATCTATTGTCATATAACCAAAGAATAACTCACGACCTTGATATATATTTTCACTTTTCCAGATATGTTTACCTGCTGGGGATATCTTATACAAATAACCACTTGTTGAGAATACAACAACACTTCCATCAGGACATATTGCTGGGAAGCCATAAATGCCTCCATCATCATACAATGGAGTTACCCAGACTATATATAGTCCGGGAACAAAACAAAATAGACTATAACCAGATTTATCCGAGTTTACTGAATATATTGCTCCTTCTATTGCTCCATACTTGAATTTTGATATTGCTGGATCCCCGAAATCACCTGTTATTGTCCGTTCATCTCCATTTTTATAAACAACTCCTATGTTTGCTTTTTTGTCATAGTATTCCCAATTAACATCATCAGAATAATATATTCCTCTGTCTTTACCATAACAAATACTATATATATTAGTAGGTTTATCATCAAATCTGGTTAAATAGTCATATTTTCCTGTATTCCTATCAATAGCTATAAGATAAGGATATGTTTCTTTATCTGCATGGCAGAAATATATTGTATTGTCATCTCCTACAAGTAATGAACCAAATTCTAGTCTGTCTGTTTCCCAGATCCTAGTCTTTGTTTTTGGGTTATATGCTAATATCTTGCACCAATAACCTCCATACAATTCCTGCAAATATAGCATTCCTGAAGGATCTAATGCTGATTCAAAACCAAATCCATCATCATCTGGGAAAATCTGCTCCCTCCATATTATTTCTCCATCTTTTATTGCATACAAGTAATGATCCATTGCTGCTATATACAATATATTTTCATCTGATAAAACTCCACAACTATTATAACCAGGTTTAAATTCTATTGTTTTAAGCAGCTTGACACTTCTAGGACCTGGAAGGGAAGAAAGTCCATCTCGCCTGTTATTTCCATGATATGCAGACCAGAAATGTTCTCCATAAAGTAGCGAAAATCCCACCAAAATCTTTATCAAAATACGCATTCTATGCTCCTTTACCTCACCTTCACCATCCTCTTTATTTCCTTCCCGCTCTTCACTATATAAACTCCCTCTTTCCATTTGCTAGTATCAATAGAATGCTTACCTTTAGAAAGATTCATTATAAGCTGACCAGTAAGGGAATAGATAGAAGCAGAGGAAGTAGAGGAAATTGACAAAGAGGAAGCAAATGGATTGGGAGAGACTGAGAAAGATTTGGCTGGAATATAAGAAGCTGATTTGTTATTCTTGAAACCTTTATATCCATAGGTTTCTATCGCATAAAGATGATAATCATTACTCCCAACGAAAACGACTCCATTTGAAACGCAAGGAGAAGAATCAACATATTCTCCTGTCTGATATCTCCATTTAAGAGTTCCATCTGTGCAGTTTATTGCATAAAGACAATAAAGCAAACTTCCAACATAAACGACTCCATCAGAAACACAAGGTGAGGATCTAACCAAACCACCTGTCTCATATCTCCATTTAAGAGTTCCATCTGAACAGTTTAT
>JAFGND010000095.1 GCA_016927185.1 Candidatus Coatesiibacteriota bacterium | reverse complement strand
TTTTTAAAAATTGGATAAAAAAATTACAGAGGACATCCAAGTTGTTCGATCCTCCTTAAATCCCAATCTGAAAATGTGTTGGTTTTAATCTTATGAGAGATTGATTGCTTTGTCTGTCCAAGTTCTTGAGCAAGCCAAGTCATAGTCTTGTCCTCACGGTAGAGCCACAATAAGATTTTTTCACTTTTTTTGATTATGCTAAATGCTGCTGCCATAACGATCTTCTTTTAATTATGATTTTTCAAAAAGGCCATTCTTCAATATCATAATCCTTTACCTGACCATTCTTATATTTTACTATATACGTTGTTGAAAATTCATAGTATTGATGCTCATATGATGCTTTAAAAGTCAAGTCAGGATTATCTTTTGATAGCTTTAGTAAAATCCTGTGTGGTGTGACTACCTTCTCTCCTAAAAAGAGATATCCACCCCAATGAGTATTTAAGTCAACTTCAATTTTAAATATTGACATGTATCTCATTATTTTCCTAAGTTTTTGTGGATCATTAAAGATTGATTCTGGTTTGTTAAAGTTTTCCATAATAAATTCTGTTAGTTGTATATTTTAGAGTTATTATTGCTTTCTATGGGTAGTATTAACGATATATGTCCTGAGTGGCACTTAGGTATTCCCAAGGGTAGGTTACCTCTAATTTCCCAATAGATAGACCTATTTTTCATCAAAAAATCCAATAGATAACCTGTTTTTAAATTGACTTATCCCCATCGCAATAAGACTTTCTTACTTTCTTCATCTTTTGAGATAATTCTTCTCGCCTTTCATTAGAAATTGCAGGATGTTCCTTGAGCCACTTTTCTTCAGCATTCTCAATTTCATCAATAGTTAAATCAGCACCAATTCCAGTGATACCTTTGCGAATGACACAATTCCGTTTCAGCATGCGATAAGTATAACAGGTATCAGTTTCATTAGACTTTTTGGCTATTCGCTTTTGATTTTTTATCCAGGGTTCACTGCTGAAATCAAGTGAAGAGCAAATTTCTTCATCACTGAACCAATTACCTTTTTTCAGGATACTTTCTTCCAAAGGACAGAGATTTGCGTTACATGATTCAAATCGTTTACAATCTTCTGGATTCATCTCTCAAGTTTTGAAATGTAATTTCTTTCAAGATGAGCTTCTATATCAGAAGATTTTACATATATCTTCCCTCCAAATCTGGAATAAGGCATTATGCCTTTTGCCAAATAGTTATCAAGAGTCTTCATGCAGACTTTAAGTTTTAGTCTGGCTTCTTTTTTGGTAAGCCATTTGTTCAAATCGACCTTTTTATTGTTTTCTTGAAGTAGTGATTTGATTTCTTTCAGATCAGCATGGATAGATTCAAATTGTTGAGTTGGAATAATAGTAACTTCCATTATTTACAGATTTTTATTAATTTAGACCCAGCAAAGGTATGATCAATCAATCTGTAAATCAATAATTTAAGTAAGAAAGAAATAGGCTATTTAGGGGGTAATTATTTCTTATTGATTTCCTGTAATATAATGTTTAATGTTGGTGTTTCACTCATCATACCATTCAAGAAATTTCTTATTTGAACTTCTTCTTTCAATAAGCATATGTCTGATACTATCTTCTTTCCAAGAGTAGTCTTCAGGAAAGAAACCAAATTGATCGAGTAATTTATAAATAAAGGAAGCCTGCTTTCTTGATATAGGTTTACCAGGTTCTGCTTTTAAATTAGTAAATTCCTGAAGATAAACCTGTAATACATCAATTTCAGCTCTAGGGGTATCGTGTCTCTTTTTCCTACCTTTTTGTAATCCAGATACTTTTTTTTCGGCAATGATTGTATTAATATATTTTATCCAATCAGTTATCTCATGTTTTGGTTCTTTCGATCGGCCGTAGGCATCATAAAGATTCTTTTCCTTTAATTCACTAAGAAGTGCATCCTTAATTACTTGAATCAATAGTAGGTTATTAATAGTAGTTGATTGGTTTTTAATCTTATGCTTTATTACAACTTTAATATCTTTCAGATTGTTATCAAAATAAAATTTCAATGCATAGAGAAGTTCCCTATTCCTTTCAGGGAATAGTAAAGTGTATCCCTGCCATCCTCTAAATGATGTGAAATCTTTAATAAATGTAAATGCAAGGAAGAATAAATTGCTATAATGTTTTTCAAGTGAATATTCTTCAATAAGCAATCTAAATTTTGTATCAATCTCATTAGGAATTTCGCTTTTAATTAATTCGTCCCACATTGTGTTATAATACTCCAAAAAGACTTTATGTGCTTCAGGATCAGTTGCATTAACAATATTTACGCTACAAGCAGAATATATCTTATCAAAATCTGGTATTTGTAAGTTCATTTTCATCACACGAGGGGATTATTTGAATACTTCTTCCATTGCCTTATCCATTGCATCATTATCAAGAGATTTAAGGTAAGCTTCAGTTGTTTTCATCGATGTATGACCCAGCATCTTTTGAATGTCATAAACTGATACTTTCTTCCTGGCAATATCAGCAAATGAATGCCTAGCAATATGAGAAGAAATCTTCTTCTTGATTTTTGCTTCTTTTGCAATGGTTTTTAAAGCCAGATTATACATCGTTGCTTGGCTTTCAATTTTATTATATAATAATACCAGAAGTTCTGGGGAAGCCTTCTGAAAATCTTCTGGACTTATCAGTTTAGAATACGGGGCTTTGTTGTCAAGGAAGGGGAAGATATAATCTGCATCTTTTTCTTTGTCTGATTCATAAAGCTTAAGAATCTTCATAGATTGGGGAAGAAGCTTTATACTTCTTTCACTTCCTGTTTTGCCCATATAATATTCCAGCCTTCCATCTTCCTTAATATTGCACCATTTCAGTTGGAGTAAATCCCCTATTCTTATCCCGGCATTATAAAGGCTGAAGATGAAAGCATTTCTAACATGATATAGTGATTGATTCTTTTCAAGCTGTAAACCTTCAATTTTTTGTAGTTCATTAATATCAAGTTTTTCTTTATGAGTAGGAAGAATCTTTGGCATTGTAAACCAAATAAAAGGATTTTTTTCAGGTGATAATATTTTGTCTTCCTTGATTGCATCCTTCTGAATGATTGTTCTTAAGACACTTAGATTTACATTAATATAGTTTTGATGGCTTCCTTCTTTCTGAAGATACAACTGATAATCATTCAGGAAGCTTGTTGTTAATTCTTCAAGGGGCAGGGGCTTATCCTTCCTAAATGCTTTCAGTTTTCTAAGCAAAGCTGAATATTTCTCTGAAGTTCTTATCTGTTTCTTTTCATATTTCCTTTTAGCTACTTCTTCAATATAAAGAAGAAAATCCTTCCTTGATTTTTCAGCAATATCTTTCCTGTCTGCCTTGTTCTTTAATATCCCAGAAGTAATAGCTTCCTGATTTACTGACAATTTATTTTGAAGGCTTTCAAGTTCTGCTATTTTAACCCTAATATCTGAATTAATCTTTATAGCATTTGTGATGAGAATGATAGAAGCTTGTTTTTGTCTGAATGCTTTTATTTCTTCTTTTGATAAGGATTGCTTCAGTTTTTCTGTAAGGCTGGGCTTTGATTCCCATACTTCATTCTTATCAGGATTCCAAGCCCCCTGCGGGATAGAATGCCCCATAGATATATAGTTAGATTTTCTGTTTTGATATATCCTTATATAAATAGGATATAATCCATTGGAGTAAGGCTTTGGAAAAAGTAAAGCCTTGAATTTGGCTTGTTTCATTTTCTTAGTTCATTAAATATCCTATGTAAAGATAGAAATGATTTAGCTAACTAAGAAATAACTAAAACAATTTATTACTTTCTTTTACTTTCTTTTTTCACAATATTCTGTTTAAAAGCTTGTATATCTGTGTTAGTATTTATATTTGCATATAATAATAAAGATTTGCGAAGTATTAATTCCCCCCTTGTTCTGGGCACATGATTCAGCGGTCCCGCTGATTTGGAAGTACATAGGATGTCTGTATTCATTATGAATCAATTGACATCCTTT